>CAZYQV010000429.1:0-6315 GCA_964649775.1 uncultured Rikenellaceae bacterium | reverse complement strand
CTCGCGTATCTTGCGCGTGACGGTGATGCCGTCCATCCTGGGCATCTGGATGTCCATCAGGATAAAGTCGTAGCGTGTCTTGCCGTACAGGTCCAGGGCTTCCTTGCCGTCACAGGCGATGTCGATCTGCTTGACATATTTCTGTAAGCTGATCTTGACGATCTTCTGGTTGATGGGGTTGTCCTCGGCATACATGACGATGGCATCTTTCAGCTCTTTGCGGCTGGTCACGGGGATATCGGCCATGGGCCTGGCCGCGCTCTCCTGACGACGGCTCTCCACCCTGCCGAAAGGCAGGTCGACATGTATGCAGGGGCTGTTTTTCCCGGAGGACTGTAAGTGGAGCGAGCCACCCAACTGACGGCAGAGGCTGCGGGCCATCAGCAGGTTGATGTACTGGAAGTCCTCGGGGTCGCTCAACACACGCACGCCCTGGTCGGCCAGTTTCGTTAGTTGTTCAAAACGGTGCCGGTCGAACACATCCTTCTGACATTCGAAAGATAATGAGAGGACAACTTTTTCCCCCACTTCTTTGTATTCTGTGGTGATCCGGGGATGATGATGTGTTTCCTGGCTGTTGCGGAAGATACCTTCCAGGATGTTCATGAGTACCTGCTTGAAGAGGATCCTGTCACCCGTGACCGTCATATCATCTTTTTCCTCTTGCGGAAAAGTGACCGATAACTTCTCGCGGTATTGCCTGCCGGCCAGCTCTTTCATTTGCTCGAACACCTCCCTGACAACGAAAGGCTTCTCGTTAATATGCTTGGCAGGGGTGGAAAAAGCGCCGGATTCACTGATCGACTGGACCACCTGGATGAGGTTGTTGGTAGAGACCATGACCATCTCGAACATCTCCCGGTCTTCTTCGGCGATTCTGGTCTTCTTCAGCAGGTTCTCGAAGGCGACAATATCGTTAAGGGGGGTCCTGATCTGGTGTGAGAGCTGCGTGAGAAAACGGTCTTTTTTCTTGTTTTCCTCGAGGATCAGATGATGGGCTTCCTTCACTTTTTCGATCGACTGGTCAAGATACCAGTTGTAAATGTTGCCGAGAAGCCACAGGAAACAGTAGATGAGAAGGATATGGGCTTTGAAGTTGGAGGGGATGAACAGGCTGGTACGGTCGGAATAGACACCGTAAAAAAGTGCAAAAGAGAGGAACAGGAGCAGGAAAAGGGAGAAATAATTGCCTCTTTTCTGGCCGAGCAGATAGATGGCCAGCATCGGATAGACCAAAGCCCACAAAGGGATCCAGTTCTCGCGGAGCAGAAAGAAAAAGAAAAACGATCCGACGACAATGGTGCCGACAAGATAGGTGAAAGCAAAGAAAAGATAATTTTTAGTCCGGAGGAAAAAGAGGATGTTCAACAGATAGAGCCCTGCCACCCCTGCAAGAAAATAAAGGGTAGAGTAATAGGGCAGGGCATGGGTGATGGTGAAAATGCCCAGGATGGGTATCGTCAGCACAATGAATGCTGACAAAAGATTGATCACCAGGATCCTCGGCCTGTATTCGTCGGCTTTCTCCCCCCGGTAGTTCAAAGAAAGAATCTCTATTATCTTGGCGAATCTTTCCACCTGGTCTGTTTGTCGGTGCAGATTATCTTGTCAGGGATAAAAATACATCAAATTTTACGGTAAGGTATGAATTTTGTTCAAATTTTGAAGAAAAAATATTATTTTGATCCAATGGAGAAATTCCGGAAATTAGTGAGACGATGATGGGAAAAAGAGCAACCGGTATCCTGTTCTTTCTGTTTTGGCTGGGCGGACTGCTTGTCACGGCTCAGGAACAGCCGCCGGGGACGGCCCCGCTGAACAGGGACTTCCGTTTTAAGGACGGCATTTTTCTTTCCTTTGATCAGGTGAAGGAGAACGATCCTATTCCCAAATCCTTTCTCGTGACGATCGTTCCCCTGAACGACCAGGCTTTCTATGACAAGGTGCTCTCCCATGAGATCGTTACTTATTATGACGATAAAGGGATCCGGCATCATATAAAGAAGGAGAATATCTGGGGATATTCCCGCAATGGTATCCTGTATGTCCAGGTGGACGGTCATTTCAATCGCATCACCATCGTGGGAGGCATCTGTCATTTTGTGGGGACGCGCACCATCGTGGACACACGATATTACGATCCTTATAACCGCTATTATTATCCGGCCTATTCTTATTATTATCCGCCCACTTACGAGACCACCACTTATGAGCGCACCGAAATGCGGCAGTTCATTCTCGACTTCGAGACGGGCAAGATCATGGAGTACAATGTGCAAAGCGTGGAGGTGGCCCTGATGCGTGATCCCGAGTTGTATGACGAGTATGCCCGGCTGGGCCCTTCCAAAAGAAAACAGATGAGATTCATGTATATACGCAAATTCAATGAACGCAACCCGGTCTACCTGCCGGTGCGGGAATGAAGAAGCTCGATGCTTGAAGCTTGAAGCTCGAATAATTACGAACTACGAACTACGAACTACGAACTACTAACCACGAACCCCTAACCCCTGCATCATGAAAAAAACAGTTGTTTTCCTGTTCCTGTCAGCGATCTTCTCCTCCCTCTTTGCCCAGGGGCCTTTCCCCAACGACGAGCAGATGAAAGCTTTCAAGGCTTCCAAGACCCTGGTGGTCATGGAGACAGATCCTTTTTCGGTGTACAATGCGGCCATCAAAGAGGCGGTCAAAGCATACTGGACGATCACCCCTTATGAGTTCGTCAGTTACGAGGAGTTCCGCAAGCACAAGAAAGACCCTGCCTACTCTTTCCTCATGCTCACCTCCACCGCTTTTGAGAAAGACCGTGCGGGGGTGAACTATGACTTCCTCAACCTGCTGCTCGGGGATCCGGTGAACAGCCTCTCCAAGCTGCCCGAGTTCTGTTCTTTCCCGCTGGCCTACAGTAAGTCGGAAGAGGGCGGTTATGTGGCCAAACTGCCGGTGATCTTGCGTTTCATGCAGAAGCATGTCTCCAATATCCTGGACCATCCGAGCAGTATATCTTTGAAATACCGTTATCTGAAATATTATAATGTCAACATGCAACTGCTCAAAGAGAAAGAGCTGTGGCTGGCCAAAGAGGACATGGCCCCGGACGTGAATACGGAGAAGAGCATTCATGCGGTCTATCCCCATCCTTTCCGTCTGGTGACGGGCGATGAGATAGACGAAGCCCTGGCCGGCACTCCCGGCGGGAATATGGCTTTCCTCTTCAAGGTAGGGCCGGAAGGCACTTCCGACAAAGGCCGTGTCTACAAGATGATCCTCGGCACCGACGGTACCCTCTACTATTTCAACTATCATCTCATCTCAAAGAAGAAACCCGACGGTTTCCTGGCCTCCGACCTGAAGCGGCTGGGGAAGTTCTGAGTTCATCGTCCGTGGTTGACGAGTTTCGGGTTAGCCGGCTGTCCCATCAGACTGACGGGTGTTTCTACTTTCCAACACATTAAACCTTTCAACTTTTCAACCTTTCAACTCCTTTATGTGAATTTAGGCCTTATCTTTGTGCCCTGAGGCAAACAATACATCATGGCAACACAGAAACCCACCATTCCGAAAGGCACACGGGATTTTTCTCCGCAGGAGATGATCCGCCGCAATCATATCTTCCGAAATATCGAGGAGGTCTTCCGCCGTTATGGTTACCAGCCGCTGGAGACGCCGGCGATGGAGAACCTCTCCACCCTCCTGGGCAAGTACGGTGAGGAGGGCGACCGTCTTCTCTTCCGCATCCTCAACTCGGGCGATTTCCTGCGGGGCATCGACAGGGATCACCTGCCGGAGATGGATGCGCGTGAGCTGGCGCTGAAGATCTCGGAGAAAGGACTGCGTTATGACCTGACGGTCCCCTTCGCGCGTTTTGTGGTGCAGCACCGCAACGAGATCGCCTTTCCCTTCAAACGGTATCAGATACAGCCGGTGTGGCGTGCCGACAGGCCGCAGAAAGGCCGTTACCGCGAGTTTTACCAGTGTGATGTGGACGTCATCGGCAGCACCTCACTGCTCAACGAAGCCGAGCTGGTGATGATCATCGACGAGGTGTTCACCCGTCTCGACGTGCCGGTGACCATCCATCTGAACAACCGCAAGATCCTCACGGGCCTCGCTGAGGCTGCCGGCGTGCCGGAGAAGATGAAGGAGATCACCGTCGCCATCGACAAACTGGCCAAGATAGGACTCGAAGGGGTGATGGCCGAGATGCGGGAGCGGAGTATCCCTGAGGAGAGCCTCGAAAAGCTCCGGCCGGTGCTTACCTTCGACGGCGATGAGGCGGAGAAGGTGCGTTTCCTCGGTGACCTGCTGGCCGGATCAGAAACGGGCAGGAAAGGGCTGGAAGAGGTGAAGGAGCTTTTCGGATTTCTGGAGAAAAGCGGTGTGTCACAGGAGTATCTCCTCGACCTGACGCTGGCACGCGGCCTCGACTATTATACCGGCACCATCTTCGAGGTGACGGCCAAAGAGTGGACCATCGGCAGCATCTGCGGGGGAGGGCGTTATGACGACCTCACCGGTATCTTCGGCATGCCCGGCGTCTCGGGCGTGGGCGTCTCTTTCGGCGCCGACCGCATCTACGACGTGATGCTCAACACCGGCAGGTTCCCGGAGGATACGGGCCGTTCCACCGAGGTGCTCTTTCTTAACTTCGGTGCGGAAGAGGTGAGCGGAGCACTTTCCCTGGCAGCAGAGCTGCGCAGCAGCGGCATGGCTGTGGAGGTATATCCCGATGCGGCCAAGATCAGGAAACAGATGACCTATGCCAACCAGAAGGGCATCCCCTGGGTGGTGCTCATCGGTGAGAACGAGCTGAAAGAGCGTACAGCCACCCTGAAGGATATGACCAGCGGAGCACAGGAGAAGGTGCCTTTTGAAGGGCTGAAGGAGAGAGTGAAAGGGCGATGAGGCGATGAAGCGATAGGGCGATAAGGCGAGAGGGCGCAGGGAGGAAGCTTGATGCTCGATGCTCGATGCTCGATGCTCGAAGGTCGAAGGTCGAAAGGGTCGAAGAGTCGAAAAGCAGCTTCCGGATCTTAACTTTAGTCACTTTCTAAGTACTCAAAGCACTTATCCCTCCTCCGACGCAGGAGGGGCGAACGAATGCCGGCGCGTCCTATTTCCCTTTCTCAAAAGCCGTTTTTCCCGTTTTCAGGAAGTTGATGAACTCCTCCTTGTCGAGGGTGTGTCCCAGCGGTTTGCCCAGTGTCTTTTCATTGTTGTCGATGATCACGTAATAAGGCTGCGTGTTGGTCTTGTACCTGTCGATCTGCAGGTCGGCGTTTACCTGTCCCATCTTTTTCTTCACCTTGCCGTCGACGCTGGAGGTGACCCAGTCGGCCTCGGGCAGTTTGGTACGGTCGTCGACATACAGCTTCACGATGACGAAGTTGTTCTTCAGCAGGCGGATCACCTCCGGGTCGGTGAAGACGGTGGTCTCCATCTCCTTGCAGTTGCTGCAGGCATGACCTACGAAGTCGAGCAACAGGGGTTTGTGCTGCCTGCGGGCGCAGCTGAGCGCCTGCTTGTAGTCGAAGTAGGTGGCGAGCCCCGGGGGCATCTCCAGCTTGTCGGCATACCTGGGGGCGTCGCACAGCCCTTCGGGGATCCCTTCTTCCGAGGTGGTGAGGGCGGCGGCAGGTCCTGACGAGAGGGTGAACGACTGCGAGCTCACCGGCGGCAGCAGGCCCGAGATAGGCTTCAGCGGGGCGCCGAAGAGACCGGGGACAAGGTACACCACGAAGGAGAAGACGATGATCACCAGCACCAGCCGCGGGAAGCTGACATAGGGCAGGTCACTGTCCTTCTTGAACTTGATCTTGCCCAGCAGGTAAAAGCCCATCAGCGAGAAGATGACGATCCAGATGGCGATATAGAGGTCGCGGCTCATCAGGTGCAGCGAGTAGGTCTGGTCGATGTTGGAGAGATACTTCATCGAGAGGGCCAGCACCAGGAAGCCCAGCACCACCTCCACCGAGTTGAGCCATCCGCCCGATTTGGGCAGGTTCTTGAGCCATGAGGGGAAGACGGCCAGGAGGGTGAAGGGCAGGGCGAAGCCCAGGCCGAAGCCGAACATGCCGATGGTGGGCTTGATCACCTCTCCCGAGGCGGCCTCCACCAGCAGTGCCCCCACCAGCGGGCCCGTGCAGGAGAAAGAGACCAGCACAGTGGTGAGACCCATGAAGAAAGCCGCCAGCATACCCCCTTTGTCGACCTGCTGGTCGGCCTTGGTGATGAGGCTGTTGGGCAGCACCAGCTCGAACATGCCGAGGAAGGCGGCAGCGAAAACGAGGAACAGCACGAAGAAGATGAGGTTGG
>CAZYQV010000428.1:0-7235 GCA_964649775.1 uncultured Rikenellaceae bacterium | reverse complement strand
AAAGAGGGAAAGCAGGGTGTCTATGACCTCCAGGGGAACACGCTGATCCCGCCCGTATGTGATAGTATAAAAAGGTTGGGAGGGTGGTTCTATGTGGTCAAAGAGGGAAAGCAGGGAGTCTATGATCTGCAGGGGAACACGCTGATTCCGCCCGTATGTGATAGTATAAAAAGGTTGGGAGGGTGGTTCTATGTGGTCAAAGAGGGGAAACAGGGTATTTATGACCTCCAGGGGAACGTGCTGATCCCGCCCGAATATGATAGCATAGAAAGGTTGGGAGGGTGGTTCTATGTGGTCAAAGAGGGAAAACAGGGTATCTATGACCTCCAGGGGAACGTGCTGATCCCGCCGGAATATGACAGGATCACCAGGGAGGGAGCCTGTTACAGGGTGGTACGGGACGGGCAGGCCGGTATTTTTGATCTCTCGGGAAATGAGATCATCCCCGTGCAATATGACCGTGTGGACAGATCGGGGTTCTTCTTCCGTATCTATAACGGGGGGCTGGCGGGCATCGCCTCGGCGGACGGGAACATCATTTTTTATCCGCAGTTCGATCAGGTGAGATGTTATCTTGATTACTGTCTCGTCACCCGCGACGGACTGAAGGGGGTGGTCGACAAGGAGGGATACTTTGTGATCCCCATCGAGTATGAGGACTTCCGCTTCAGCGGCAAAAAAGTGATGGGACTGAAAGACAACGAGTGGCAGGAGATCCGCGGCATAGACCTGTCGAAAATAAAATTCTGACTCCCTGCAGCCCGGGAAATCCCACACATTTTTTAACAGACTGCCGGTCTTGACAGCCTCTTTTGAAGTGCTGCCGTGTGAGCCCTACAGCCCCGGAGCCGGGATCACGTTTTTCCCCTTTTTTACGAAAACAGGGAATATTGCCCTAATTCGTGTTGTCATATTAACAAAAGCGTTGTAATATTGACTACTTTTGGTGACTATCACCAGGCCGTCAAGAGAGGGTGAGGTTGCTGTTGATCACACAAAAGTCAGGTATGCCGTTATATTCCGGAAAAGATATCTCTTTCAGGATAAGTATGATCATTGCTTTCTCTTTCCTGTTGATGCGGAGTGTCTTGCTTTGTCCGGACGTGGTTGCCCAGGAGGATACGGGGCAGCCGGAATACATCTCTTTTGAGGAACTGACCAGGGAACTGGCTGCAAAGAGAGGGATAAGGTTCTTTTACCGGCCGGAATGGTTCCGGGGGGTCAGGTTCCATGTTTCCACGGCGGATCTGCCGCCGGAGGAGGTGATGGCCCGTATCCGGGAGCGGACAGGTTACACGGTGAAAAGGATCGATTCCCTTTATATTTTTGTGCCGGTGACGATGAACAGCAGGCCCGGCAGTATTTCTGACAACCGTCTTGTGGTGGGGGATATGAATGAATACGGCAGATATGCCACGGCTACTTTCTCGGGGCGGGTGACCGACGGAAAAACAGGAGAGCCCCTGCCGGGAGCAGTGATCTATGATGAGGATGAGAAAAAGGGAGTCACCACCGACCGTCAGGGGAGGTATACCATGACCCTCCCTGTGGGAGATCATGACCTCCGCTTGTCTTATATGGGATACGAAGCTTCTGTGGAAAAGATAAAACTCGTGGGGCAGGGGAGGGCGAATTTTGAGATCTTTGAGAACCCTGTCCATCTGAAAGATGTCGTTGTCTCCTCCAAGCGTACCGAACACAATGTGACCGGTGTGCAGATGAGCATGGTGCGTATGTCGGCCCGCTCGATCAAAGAGCTGCCGGTGGCACTGGGGGAGAAAGATATCCTGAAGTCGGTGGCCCTGTTGCCGGGGATACAGACCGCCGGCGAATTCGGGTCGGGTTTTGTGGTGCGGGGAGGCAGTACCGGCCAGAACCTGGTGTTGCTCGAAGGAATGCCGTTGTTCAACACCTCCCATGTCTTCGGCCTCACCTCCGTGATCAATGCGGATGCCGTGAAAGATTATTCGCTGATGAAAGCCGGCATCCCCGCCTCCTACGGCGAACGTGCTTCTGCCGTGATGGACATCCGCATGGGGAGTGCACACCCCCCCGACAAGGTGAGAGCAAAAGGAGGTATCGGCCTGCTGAGCAGCCGTCTGACGCTCCAGATACCGATGTTCAACAAAAAAGTGCAACTGCTGGTTGGCGGCAGGACCTCCTACTCCGACTGGCTGCTGACCAGGATGCCCGATGAGGATCTGATGAACAGCTCGGCAGGCTTTTACGACCTGAATGCTTTGCTGGAGGTCAACATCAATGCCCGCAACAAACTATCCCTGTTTGCCTACTACAGCGGAGACCGTTTCGGCCTGAGCAACAATACGGACTATCATTACGGCAACCTGCTGGCCTCAGCCCGCTGGAAACATATCATTGCAGGCAATCTCTATTTTACCCTGGAAACAGGTATCAGCCGGTATGATTATCACACCGCCGAGCTGGACACCCTCAACCCTTATGAGGCATACAAAATAAATATGTATACAGGCTACGGGGCTTTCCGGGGGAATCTTTTCTGGCAGCCCCATGAAAAACATTCGCTCGATATGGGTGTCAACGTGGTGGGATACGATGTGAGGCCCGGCGAGCTGACCCCCTATGGCGACAGATCGGTGGTCATACCCCAAAAGGTGCCGCAGGAGGAAGCGTATGAGATATCCTTTTTTGCAGGAGATAACATAAACATCTCCCCGAAGCTTACGGCCAGCGTGGGCCTGCGTTTCACCACCTACGGCTTGCTCGCCCCCAGAGAGGTGTATCAGTACCTTGAGGGAGCACCTCTCTCCCCGGGAACCGTCACCGACACCCTCTTCCACGAGGGGCACGGGGCCGTGAAAAAATATAACGGGCTGGAGCCGCGCCTCCTCCTCCGTTACCTGCTGCCGCAAAACAGCTCGGTCAAGCTCAGCTATACCCGCATGCACCAGTATATCAACCTGGTCTCCAATACCGTGGTGATGGTCCCGTCGGATGTGTGGAAGCTCAGCGACACCTATCTTAAGCCGGTGGCGGTGGACCAGTTCGCTGCCGGATATTTCAGGAACTTCTTCCACAATACGGTGGAGGCCTCTGTGGAGGCTTATTACAAACACATGATCAACCTTGTGGATTATAAGAACGGAGCGACGCTCCTGATGAATCCCCGGCTGGAGACAGATCTTGTCAATGCGCGGGGATACGGTTACGGGCTGGAACTTTTTATAAAAAAGAGCGGAGGGCTTCTCACCGGCTGGGTGAGCTATACCTTCTCCCGCTCCCTGGTCCGCACCGACGGCCGGTGGCCTTCCGAGCAGGTCAACGCCAACAGCTACTACCCTTCTGCTTTTGACAAGCCGCACAACCTGGTGATCAATGCAGGTTATCACCTCTCGCGGCGGTGGCGCGTGGCCGGTGTGTTCACCTACAGTACCGGACGGCCGGTGACCCTGCCCGAATACAAATACAGATACCACGATTATCAGCTGATCTATTATTCGGAAAGGAACAGATACAGGCTCCCCGCTTATCACCGCCTCGATCTCTCCGTCTCGCTGGATGAGAGCCTGCGACTTAAAAAGAAATGGAAAGGGAGCTGGACATTTGCCCTGCTCAATGTCTACGGCAGAAAGAACGCCTACTCGGTTTTCTACAGCCAGCAACACCCCGACGCCTCCAATAACTTCAGGAGATACAGCCTGTATAAACTGTATATCCTGGGACGGCCGCTGCCGACGATCACCTATAATTTCACTTTCTGACACCGGAAAAATGGGAAGAAAGTACATGGTCATATCTTTGCTGATGCTGCTGGCAGTGACTGCCTGCCAGGAGATCTACACCCCTCAGGTGACGGCCGGCCATGAGATGCCGGTGGTCGAGGGGCTGCTGACGGATCAGCCGGGCTCCTGCAGGGTGCGTATTTTTTATGCCGTTCCTTTTGATGATCCCGATACTTATCCGGCGCCGGTGACCGGCGCTTCGGTGAGCATCCTGGAGGATGACAGCACCGAATATCTGCTGCACGAGAACACCGGCATGCCGGGAGAGTACATTTCGCCTTCCCTGGCCGGCAAAGCCGGACATCAGTATACGCTGATCATCCGGATGGAGGGAGAGGAATATCATTCCACACCCCAGCTGATGATGCCTGCACATCCCCTGGATACCATCTTCGGCGAGATGATGACAAAGGATCTGGCATACAAAAACAGCGACGGAGACATTTACTACCGGGATTATACAGGGGCGAACATTCACGTCGGGTTTCGTGACCTCACAGACGAATCCAAAGGTTTCCGGCTGGTATATGATCATTATTTGCAGTATGTTGCATCGGAACTGGACCAGTTGCTCCCTCCGACATATTATATCTGGCACAAAGAGAAATATCCCTACGAGCTGAATGTGACAGGATCGGATTTTCCGCTGGCTACGGATCATGTGTTCCATGAGCTCTGCTTTTTCCCGTTCGACAGAAACTTCTATTCTTTTGTGCAGAACTGGCCGGACTCCATCTACAGCGGGGGGATGAACGCTTATGTTGTGATGATCGATGCATACCACCTGAACGAAGATGCCTGGGAATATTATAAAGCACTGAAAAAACAACTGGAAGCGGAAGGGAAAATGTTCGACCCCATTGCGGCCCAGCTGCCGGGGAATATGTTCTGTCCCGGCGACCTGCAAAGAAAAGTGCCGGGATTTTTTGAGGTCTCCTCCTGGTCTTCCTGCTCCTGGAAAGTGATCAATCCGGGCGGGGGGCAGTCGCTGGAGTTCAGGGAGACCCATTCGCTGAAAGGGGTCCCCAACGACGGTTACAGGGTCAATATGCAACCGCCGTTCTGGGTGTATTGAAAAGAGTCTATGAACAGAGCAAGAGGCATACTGTTTTTGGTGTTGTGGATGATGTTTTTCCCGGCTTCTCCTGCCGGTGCCCGTGAAGGGGCTCCGGCAGATCCGCCGGAAAAGATCTTCCTGCAGACCGACCGCGAGGTATACATCGCCGGGGAGGAGCTGTTCTATAAGCTTGATCTGGCAGGGGGGAGGGAAAGATACGGTCCCGCGGGCGAGATCGTTTATCTTGCACTGAGGAATGTTCGCAATACGGTGATCACCCATGCCATGATCAGGACACACGGAAAGAAAGCATGGGGCAGTCTCTACCTGCCCGATACCCTCTCCACAGGGATGTACCAGCTGACGGCTTATACCAATGTGATGCGGAATTACGGAGAGGGAAGCTTTTTTACCGGAGATATTTTCATTGCCAACCGGTTCGACAAAGCGCTGACAGCGATATGGAAATATGCCGGAAAAACGGATGTACCCCCGCACGGGGAAAGGGATACGATCCCGGATCTTCCGGAAAGAAGATCGGAGGGTCTTCTCGTGGCCACGGACAAAGAACAGTACGACAACCGGGGGAAGATCACCCTGAGAATAGCCTATTCTCCGGCAGAGGGAGAAGATGCACCGGTGTCGCTCTCCGTGTCGGTGACTGAGACATATTCCCGCCTGCCGCTGGCAACAAAACGGAGTGCGGCCGGCGAAGCTGCCGGCAGGGAGAAAGAGCGGACAGCACCCCGGCTGCCGGAATATGAAGGTTATATACTGCGCGGGAAGGTACTGAAGGAGGACGGGAGCGTCGCCCCGGGGGTGTATGTCATGCTGTCCGTCCCCGACAGCATGGTGAACCTGGATTATGCCATCACCGACAGCAGCGGCATGTTCCGTTTTTTACTGAATGACTTCTATTTTGGGAAAAAGATCATCCTGACCCCGCAGGATCTTTCGCGGCAGACGGGCTATAAGATCCTGACAGGTGACAAGTTTGAGATCCTCCGGCCGTATGAGCCTCCGCCCCTCTTTTTCCCGCCCGCTTTCAAAACGTATCTCTCCCGCTGCCAGGAGATCGTGGGTGTGCAAAAGATCTACCAGCAGAAGTTTGTCCTGCAGGAGGAGAACGAAGGTATGAAAAAGGGGATCAGGCCCCTTGTCTATTCCAGGCCCTCCTTGACTGTCGTGCCGGCAGAATATACCCCTTTGAAGGATCTTCCGGAGATAGCGAAAGAGATCATTCCTTTTCTGAAGGTAAGAAAGAAAAAGGAAAAATATGAGGTCAGGGTCCTTGATGTGCCGGCGCAAAAGTTTTTCAAAGAGAATGCCGTGATGTTCCTTGACGGCGTGCCGGTGAACGACTTCCGCCAGCTGGTGCCTCTCGGCAGCAAACAGATCGAAAGGATAGAGATCATCGGGAGACGCTGGTATTACGGGGATATCCGTTTCCCCGGGATCCTGGCAGTGTTCACCCGCAACCACGCGATAGGGGCTTACCGTTTTCCACCGGAGGTGTTGTCCTTCACCATGGAAAGACCGGCTCCGTTTACCACCATGGATTGCCGGCAACAGCATCTTTCTGATGACGGCAATGCCGTGCTTCCCGACCTCAGACAGGTGCTTTGCTGGATACCGGACATTGAGCTGAAAAACAAGGAGGAAAAGATACTCTCTTTTTACAGTGGTGATCTGTCCGGATCCTATACCGTTGAAGTTACGGGTGTTACCGGAAAGGGAACACGGATAATGGCAACGACCCGTTTTACGGTAGGCCCTCAAAAAAACAGCACGGAAAAAGCGGGAGGAATGAAATGAGACGGCTCAGGATTATATACCGCATGATGTTCCTGGGATTGATGCTCCCGGTTGCCTGGAACCTGTACGGACAGCAGATGCTGCCGGCCGGCCTTTCCGAACCCAAACTGGCAGGGGAGTGGTACATCCCGGAGGTTGGATATTATGGCAATCAGCTGTTCCGGAAAAAATGGTACAAGGGGGAGGTGTTCCTGTGGAACGGAAGAACAGCTCACGATAAAAAACTTGCCTATAACGTTGTGCAGGACGCACTGATATGGCTTGACGATGCAGGTGGAAAAGTGATCAGACTGGACAAAGGACTGATCACCGGCTTTGTTCTCAGAGATGAGGCGGGGAAAGAGATGCTTTTCAAAAATATCCGTATCAGGCCTCTTTTCTCCAGAGATACGGCGCAGGTGTTTGTACAGGTGTTGTTCGAAGGGGAACGTCTGGCGATCTATGCACAGCGAAAGATAGAAGATTATTATAACAAGAGGTACGGCGGGACGGTCAGCGACGCTGCCGGTACTACCTTCGAGCCCCGGCCGGAGTACTACCTCTTCGATCAGGGGGTGCAGGTCGCGAAGATGACAAAGATTAGCAGAAAGAATCTGCTCCGG
>CAZYQV010000427.1:0-5226 GCA_964649775.1 uncultured Rikenellaceae bacterium | reverse complement strand
AACTTTTCAACTCTTTCTTATCTTTACCCCCTCACACTCAATCAGACCCGTATGAAACTCCTCAAGAACATCCTCCGCTTTTTTGTCTATTTTATTGTGCTGGCCCTGTTGGCAGGCTGGATCTATCTCCGCTATATCTCTTATCGTCCGGTACCCGACTATGACAAGGAGATCGCATTGGAGGGGTTGAAAGGCAAGGTCACGGTCTACCGCGACAGCCTGGGCATACCCCATGTATATGCAGAGAACGAAGAAGACCTGTACCGCGTGACGGGCTACCTAGAGGCCCAGGACCGCCTCTGGCAGATGGACCTCCTGCGGCGTGTCACGCAGGGACGTCTCTCCGAGATCTTCGGGAAAGAATATGTTAAAACTGATCTGCTGCTACGCGCCCTGCGCATACCCGAAAAATCACAGATGCTCCTCGACAGCATCGACGCCCCGCTGCGCACCTCGCTCGAGGCCTTTGCCGACGGGGTCAACCAGTACATCAGCACCCACCGCCACTCCCTGCCGGTGGAGTTCAGCATCCTCCGTTACAAGCCGGACCCCTGGCAGCCGGAGCATTCCCTCAACATCATCGGATACATCGCCTGGAACCTCGACATCGGACACTGGTCGACAGAGATCCTTCTCTACAAGGCTTTCCGGAAGATGGGGGAGAAAGCCGGCTTCCTCCTCCCTGCCCGGGGGACAAAGCTTTGTTATGTATACCCCGACTATACGATCGATCCCGCACTGCTGGCCCTCTCTGACAATCTCCTCTCCGCCGGGGAAAAACTGGCCGGTCTGGGAGCCGAAGTATTCTCCGGCAGCAACAACTGGGCCGTCTCTCCCGAAAAATCGGCCTATGGCAGCTCCCTGCTGGCCAACGACATGCATCTGGGCCTCAACCTGCCGGGGATATGGTACCAGATCCACCAACACGTAAAAAACGGCGTTCACGTCACAGGGGTCCTTTTCCCTGGTGAGCCGGTGGTCGTCGCCGGCCACAACGACGACATCGCCTGGGGCATCACCTACCTCTATGCCGACGATCTCGACCTGTATCACGAGACCCTCAGGCCGGATGATCCCGAAAAATACAGATACAACGGCCAATGGCTGCCCCTGGAGAGATCGCCGCAGACCATCCGCATCAAAGGAGGAGAAGAGGTGCATGATACCCTTCTTTTCTCCCGGCGGGGGCCCCTGGTATCCCGCTTCGGGGAGGTGGATGAGGCCATCTCCATGCGCTGGGGAGGCAACGACTACAGCAACGAATACCTGGGCCTCTACAGGATCAACAGAGCAGGGAACTGGGAAGAGTTCACCAAGGGCCTGCGGGAGTTCAGGAGCGTGAACCAGAATTTCGACTATGCCGACCGCCACGGCAACATAGGCCTCTATGCCGCAGGGGGCATCCCCATACGCAAAGGCCCTGCATATATGGTCCTGCCGGGAGACACCTCTCTCTACGACTGGCACGGGAAAGTACCGTTCGAACTGCTGCCCCACACCTACAACCCGCCCGACCATCAGGTCTCCTCGGCCAACAACCGCACGGTCAGGGATAACTACCCCTACTACATAGGGGCTTACTTCGCACAGTTCTACCGCATCACACGCATCCGCCAGATGCTCGGCGAGAAAGAGAAACTGGATGTGAACGATTTCATGCGAATGCAGACCGACCAGCACTCCCTCCTGGCCACGGAGACCCTCCCGCCCCTGCTGGTCATCCTCAATAACAGAGCCGGCGAGCTGTCGGAAAAAGAAAAAACAGCCCTGGAGGTATTACAGCAGTGGGACGGCAACATGGGCCCGCAGGAGACAGCTCCCCTTATCTTTGAGATCTTCCTGAAAAACTTCATCACGGAGACCATCACCGACGAACTGGGTCAGGAGATGACGGGCCAGATCCTGAAAATAAGGAACTTCACGACCACCATCCTGGAGAATGTCCGGGCCGACACCTCTTCGGCATGGCTCGACGATATCACCACCCCCGCCAAAACGGAAGGACTGGCCGACATCGCCCTGCGTGCTTTTCACAAGACCATGGCACAGGTGGATAGCCGCTACGGCAGCACACCCGAATTCTGGACCTGGGGACGGATACACCGTTTCACGCTCAAACATCCCCTGGGCAAGGTCAAAATGCTTGACAGGATATTCCATCTCAACAAAGGCCCCTTCATGGTCGGCGGCAGCTTCCATACGGTGTGCCCCTACAGCTATCCTCTCACAGGCGCTCCCGACGGCATCAACCACGGAGCCTCCCAGCGCCATATCTATGTCACCGGCGACTGGGACAAAAGCTTCACGGTCATACCCACCGGCGAGAGCGGCGTGCCGGCCAGCGACTATTACGGCAACCAGACTCCCCTCTACACCTCCGGGAAATATCACAGGGATTATTTCTCTAAAGACCTGGTCATCGCCCACGCCCGCCACACCACGACCTTCCGGCCGGCACAATAAAAAAATGCAGGGAACCCCTGCAAATCAACATTCATCATTCAACATTCAGAAATCAACATTATGGCGATCGTCAGATCGTCATAATGTCTTCCTCTTTCTTCTCAACGATCTCATCCACCTTTTTGATGAACTCGTCGGTCAGCTCCTGCAGATCATCCTCGGCACCCTTCTCGGCATCTTCCGAGAGACCCTCTTTCTGCATCCTCTTCAGCTCTTTCTTGGCCCACTCACGCGCATGACGCACGCCGATCTTGGAGGTTTCCCCCTCGGCTTTCACCTGCTTTACCAGCTGTGACCGCCGCTCTTCCGTCAGCGGAGGGATGTTGATACGTATCACCTCCCCGTTGTTGATGGGTGTCAGACCGATATTGGCCGCCAGGATGGCTTTCTCAATGACCTCCAGCATCTTCTTCTCCCAGGGCTGCACCGTGATGGAACGGGCGTCCGGCGTATTGATATTGGAGACCTGGTTCAGGGGAGTATC
This sequence comes from uncultured Rikenellaceae bacterium, assembly GCA_964649775.1. Taxonomy (GTDB): domain Bacteria; phylum Bacteroidota; class Bacteroidia; order Bacteroidales; family VadinHA17; genus DRPN01. Next base: position 2,279 of record CAZYQV010000427.1, on the reverse strand, counting down.
CGTGCCGTAATAGTCCACATGGATACCATCCAGCATGGCCGGCGTGGCCTTGCCCGCACGTATCTTGGCCAGCTCGGCCTCGAGATGCAACAGCGCATGCTCCATCTTCTCTTTGGCTTCTTCCAGGATCAATTGAACTTCCTCATCCATAATGGTCGGGTTTTGGTTACATACATAACAAAAGTAATCAATTTTTTTGATCAGCGGTGCACCAGCGTGCCCGGGTTCTCTCCCTCCATGATCCTGCGCAGGTTACCCCGCACGTTCATGTTGTACACCACCACCGGCAGATCGTTCTCGTTGCACATGGTGAAAGCCGTAAGGTCCATGATCTTCAGCCCTTTCTCATAAGCCTCGTCGAAGGTGAGGGTGTCATATTTCACCGCCGCAGGATCTTTCTCCGGATCGGCCGAGTAGACCCCGTCGACACGCGTGCCCTTCAACAGCACATCGCAGCCGGTCTCCAGGGCCCGCAACACCGCTGCCGTATCGGTGGTGAAGAAAGGATTGCCCGTTCCGCCGGAAAAGATGGCCACCTCTTTCCTCTCCAGGGCCCGTACGGCTGTCTCCTTGACGAAACGCTCCCCCACCGACTCGATGGCTACCGAGGTGAAGAGCCGTGCCGTCACCCCCTGCTGCTGCAACGCATCCTGCAGGGCCATGCCGTTGATCACCGTGGCCAGCATGCCCATGCGGTCGCCCGTCACACGGTCGATGCCCCCGCTGGCTCCCTGCACCCCGCGGAAGATATTCCCTCCGCCGATGACGATGCCCGTCTCCACACCCATGCCGGTGATCTCCGCCACCTGCGCAGCATAGTCATCCAGGATCTCCTTGTCGATCCCGCCGGCACGCGTGCCCATCAATGCCTCACCACTGAGCTTTAACAATATCCTTTTGTATTTTGCCATGATCTTCGCTTTATCCGACGAAAATAAAAAAATCCCCCTCCCCAACCAATTCTAAATCCTAAAATCATAAACCTTCAGCTACCCCCCCCTTCTGCCTTATCCATAAAGTCAAAAAATATTGCCTCCACATACTCTTCGACTCCTTCAACTTTTTAACTTTTTAACCCCTTCGACTCTTCGACTCTTCGACCTCTTCGACCTTTCGACTTCCTTCTGCCTTCTGCCTTCTAATCCGCGCCAATCCGCGTTAATCCGCGTTAATCCGCGGTCACAAAAAAAGCCGCCTGCCTTACGGCAAACGGCTTTCCCCCCAAAACTGTCTGAAAAATCAGACAGTAAGTGAATATCTCAGGAATCCGGTCACTTTCAACTCCGGATCCGCTTCTTTCAGGTAGGTACGAATGTTCTTCTTGCTGTCCTTGATGAAATCCTGGTTCAGCAGGGTGCTCTCCTTGAAGAACTTCTTCAGTTTACCTTCGGCGATCCTGTCGAGCAGGTTGTCGGGCTTGCCTTCGCGGCGTGCCTGTTCACGACCGATCTCTTTCTCTTTCTCGATGATATCGGCCGGCACATCCCCCTCATCCACGGCCACAGGGTTCATGGCTGCCACCTGCATGGCAATATCCTTGGCTACCTGCAGATCCACGTTCTCTTTGTTGAAGCCCACCAGCGAAGCCAGCTTATTGCCGGGGTGGATATAAGGCTGCAGATATTCAGCTTCCATTTTCCCGTAGTAAGCCAGGTCCAGCTTCTCACCGATGATGCCGATCTTCTCGACCACACCTTCGGCAATCGTCTTGCCGTCCAGCTCTGTGTTCTTCAGGACCTCCAGGTCGGCAGGCTTCGTCTCGAGGGCTTTGTCGAGGATGCTCTGGGCAAACTTCACAAAATCCTCGTTCTTGGCCACAAAATCGGTCTCACAGTTGAGCACGATCATGGCACCGAACTTCTTGTCTCCGGTGGTGGCTGCCAGCACCACACCTTCGGAAGCCTCGCGGTCGGCACGTTTGTTGGCGACAGCCTGGCCTTTCTTGCGGATGATCTCAACAGCCTTGTCGAAATCGCCGCCGGCTTCCTGTAGTGCCTTCTTGCAGTCCATCATGCCGGCACCGGTCATTTTTCTTAATTTGCTGACATCAGCAGCAGTTATTGTTCCCATAATTTTTCTCCTTATTTTATCGTAATTACCGGATCCTCTGTGGGATCTCAATATTTTCAGCTATAGCCTTCCCGGCACGTATCCCCTTACTTCTTCTCTTCCGCAGGGGCGGAGGCCTCTTCAGCGGCTTTCACCTCTCCGGCATCCTCTTTCCGGGCAGCGCTCTTACGAGCCGTGCTCTTTTTCTCCTCCTCTTTCGGCTCCCCGGC
>CAZYQV010000426.1:0-5577 GCA_964649775.1 uncultured Rikenellaceae bacterium | reverse complement strand
ACGGATTGAGGCGGATTGAGGCGGATAAAAGAAGCGTAGGGCGTAGGGCGTAGAGCGGAGAGCAGAAGTATTAACAAATCAACTTTTAAACCTTTCAACTTACATGAAAGCCATCCAACTTATTAAATATGGAGATACGGACCATGCATTCCGGATCACGGAGATGCCTGCGCCGGCGCCCGCAGAAGGGGAGGTGCTGATCCGGGTGGAAACGTTCGGTCTCAATTTTGCCGACGTCTTGTCGCGGCGTCATCTTTACCGTGATGCACCCTCCCTGCCCTATGTCCCCGGCTATGAGGTGGTCGGGGTCATAGAAGAGAGCCGTACGGAGGATCTGAAAAAAGGACAGCGGGTGGTGGCCTTCACCCGTTTCGGAGGATATGCGGAATATGTGTCGGCGCCGGCGCTGGCGGTGACCCCCCTGCCGGAGAACATCGGTAACGGGGAAGGTACGGCTCTGGCCACCCAGTACTGCACGGCCTGGCACGCGGCAGCCGACATGGCCAACATACGCAGGGGTGAGCTGGTGCTGGTGCATGCCGCTGCCGGCGGCGTGGGCATAGCCATCACACAGATAGCCCGTCTGCGCGGCGCCACCGTCATCGGCACGGCCGGTGCGGAGGAGAAGATCTCTTTTCTCAAAGAGAACGGCGTGGAGTATGCGGTCAACTACCGGGAACAGGACTTTGAGAAAGAGGTGACCCGCATCACCGGAGGGCGTCTGCCGGACGTGATCTTCGATCCCGTGGGAGGGAAGAACTTCAGCAAGAGCAGGAAGATCCTCAACTATGGCGGCAGGATCGTGACCTACGGCGCTTCCGTCCAGCTCAGCCTGCGCAGGAACCCCCTGGCGCCGCTGAAGCTGCTGTTTGGTTTCGGCTTCCTGCATCCTGTAGGACTGATCATCAACTCGAAGGGTGTGCTCGGCGTGAACGTGCTGAAGATCGCCGACCACAAGCCGGAGGTGCTGCAGCAGACCCTGCAGGAGGTGGTGCGCCACACCGCGGAAGGAAAGCTGAAACCCCTGGTGGGCAAAGAGTATCCGGCAGAGGAGATCGCAGAAGCCCATGCTTTCTTCGAGAGCAGAAAGTCGATAGGGAAGATCGTCCTGCACTGGTGAGGGCAGGATGCCGGAGACGCTGCCCGGAGGTCTTATTTTTGTGCAGTGAAGAAAACATATTTGGGCGGATGGAAAATTCTCTTTTTATTTGTTTTCTGTGAAATGAATGACGACCCGGTTTTTACTATGAGAAAAATCTTATTTTTATTCCTGCTCGTTCTGCCTTTTTTTGTTTCGTGCAAGAAGCTGGAGCTGTACAAAAAAAACATCCGCCTCGTCAAGGTGAGTGAGTTGAGCTCGGCCAAAGTGTCCGACTCGGCTGTCGTGGCGCTGCTGGCCAGGGAGATGGGCGTGCGTGCGGAGATATCTTATACATTGTCCGAAGATACGGCGCTGAGATACCTCCGGGAAAAGGAGGTCGACCTGGCCATTATCCCCAACAACATCAACTGCAGTGACGCCTCGCTGCGTACCGTGGCTCCCATGCTGCCGCGTATCCTTGTGATCCTTGCCATGAACCTCGACAGGAATGAGACGCGCGACCTTGCGAAACTTTTCAGAGAGAATACCATCATCTACGAAGACCTTTCGAGGGTGGACAGCCTTTTCTTTCGCACTTTCCTGTCGGGTATAGGCTTGAATTTCGGAGATATCAAAGGTCTTAAAGTGAACAGTCTCGATCTGGACCAGTGGTGTGATTCAACGCTGGTATTTGCGGGACTTACCCACATGCACAACCCCATCATGAAAAAGCTGATCGGCGAGGGGGCTTATTTTGTTTCCCTGGATGATGTAGCCCTCCTGGGGCATGGCTCGACGGTGGACGGTATCATCCTGAACTACCCGCCGGCCATGCCGTTCATCCTGCCCAAAGCCTATTACGACGGGAAGCCTGTGGAGCCGGTGCTCACGGTGGCCATCCCCGATATCCTGATCACCCGGAAAGACGAATCGAATGCCCTTATCTATGATCTGGTGAAGTCCCTGGTGGAGAACAAAAAGAGACTGGTGGATATGGATAATATTTACAAGCTCCTGCAGACGAGTGAGCTTGCCAATGAGTCTTTTGCTTTTCCTTTGCACAGTGGGGCTGTGGACTACCTCAACCGTGACAAGCCTTCGCTGCTCACGCGTTATGCGGCGGTCATCTGGCCTTTCATCTCCATCATAGCCATCCTTGCGGGAGCCTTTGCCTCGGTGCGGCGAAGGATGCGGCTGCGGCAAAAACTGAGCATCGAGTCTTTTTACCGCCGTCTGCTCTCTCTCCGCAAGAGAGCTATGTCGGCCGGTGATGACAAGAAAAAAGATCAGATGATCAATGAACTGCGCAGACTGCGTTCCGAGGCGTTCGACGCTCTGATGGACAACAAGCTGATCGCAGACGACACCTTCCAGATCTTTCTGATCCTCTACAGCGAGGTCTTCAACGAGATCAAAAGGTGAGAGAGCCTGTGGCGGCCAGCTGCCGCATGTCATTTTCGACCCGGCGGGAGGGAGAACTTCGGCAAGAGCCGCGAGATCCCTTCATCGGCAAGGTCGTACTGCGGGGTGAGGCCTGTATTATAAAAAAAAAAGGGGGCCGGGGCCCCTTTTTTTTGCAGTGAATGATCTATGCTTCCGCCGGCACAGCATCGTTGGTTTGCAGTTTGGGTTTGCTGAAGATCCCCAGAACACCTTTGATGCCCACGGTCATCACGATGTTGTAGAAAAAGATCAGGAAGCTAAGCAGCAACAGGGCTCCACAGACCGCGGCAAGGATCATATAGATATTGAACTCCCCGTCGAAATAGAGGGCTCTGCGGAGCATCCCTTTCAGTCCGGCCATGCCCATAAAAGCGCCCATGCCGATGCCGCCGAGCAGATGTCCCCAGAAGTGAAGGGTGGAGAGCTTCTCGCTGTATAGTTTGCCGCCGTTGGTCAGCACAGGCAGGAGGAAATAGATGGCTGAGTAAAGGGTCATGGTGAGGCCTACCAGGATAGCCACATGCACGTGGGGGCCAACGATCCACTGTGTGTTATGCAGGATACGGTTGAGACCCAGGTCGGCCTGCATGATGCCGGCAGGTACGGCCAGGGCGAAGCCCAGGAGACCACCCAGCAGGAACCTCAGCGGCGGTGTCATCTTCAGCGGACGGGCCGCCCAGAGGGTGGCCAGGGTGATGAAAAAGGCCAGTCCCTGGGTGATCAGCTCAAAGGCCGTGACCATCTCGCCGGAGAGGATCTTCAGAAAACCGGGCTGCGCCTGGTCCGACATCAGATGGTGCGACCAGACCGTCCACGAGACGACCAGCTCCAGCAACAGGGCTGCCCGTGCGATGTTCTGCATGAACAGCTTTTTGCCGGTGATCAGGGTGGCCAGCAGATACCAGGTCCCTGCAACAAAGATGAGGACCAGACCATCCGCAACAAGATCCAGACCCCACCAGAACCAGTTCTTGTACAACAGAGCATCGATAGCAGTCTTTTCCAGCGAGTGTCCGAAGATGGCAGCCACCATGTAGACGAGAATTAGCACACCCGTGAAGAGGATGATGCCCGAGTTGAGCGCCACATCTACCGTGCCCCGGGCGATGGCCGCCACCGGCAGGGAGATAAGGTGTTCTTTCTCATCTTTTTTCTTGCGGAAGAGATTGGCCAGCCCCGTGATGCCCAACGCCGACCGTATCAGGGCACCCGAAGGCTGTTTTTCCCATCCCTCCGGTGTATAAACGATCGTCTTGAAGATGTTGATCACGTATAATACCGTGCCAACCATCACCAGCGCAATACCGAGAATGAAAAAAGCGCCTCCGACAGGGGTGAACTGATCAAAATCAGCCGGTAAAGGCCAGTACAATGTGTAAAGAGGAGCGTAATGGGTGAGGAAGCCTGCGGTCCAGAAAGTGATCGTGCCTATAGCAACCAGCAGAAAAGACCAGTTGGCCATCTTTACGCTCCAGATGGGCTTTTTCATCAGGAAAGGTACCAGGAAAAGAAAGGCGCCGAACACGATCGAATAGGTGGACCCGAAAATCCCTACCAGCGGGTGAGCCGTCAGGATGCCGTAATACTGCTCTACAGGCATGATGTCCGGTTGCACCAGCACGGTGCGCATCAACATCCCCTCAATGGCCGCAAACCCATAATAGATAAGGCCAATGACCACAAACCTGAGGGCTATCTTCTGCAGAGGTGTCTGGGAGGCAGGCTTGAAAGCCGCCTGTTCTCCGTTCATTAATGTATCTGTAAAACTCATGATCTTGTATGTTTATTTCGGTTAGAACAATAATTTATTTTACCACTACCACATCTTTCAGGATCATCCTGATACCGGCAGGACCGGAATACTCCGTTGAGCGTATGGTATAAACCCCCGGATTAACGAACTCCCACAGGATATCGTTTTTGTGTCCCGGCACCACCTGCATCTGGAAAAGCATGGAATGGTCCGGACGGAACAACCCGAATCCATAGGTCAGGTCGTTGGAGGTTACATCAAAAAGCACTTTATCGTGCAGGTCGATGTAAAGCGTGTCGGCCGGCAGTTGAAAACGGTGGTCTTCAACGGTGATCTTGAACACTTTGTCCGGCTTGATATGGGCCCTGTGCAGGTCCATCTCCTTCCAGGGGATCGTCCTGGCAGTGGCTATGTGCAGGGATACTCCCAACACTACCAGGAAAACCACCCATGTGTAAAAAAGTCCTTTGCTTACAGGAGACCCCTTCTTGGCACGGGTGATCCTGATCGCAAACCACGCCATCAGTGACATGATGACCAGTGTGTAGGCCGTGTAGGCAATCGTTTGTCCGTGTAGGACGAGTGCTGAATCAACCATAATCTTAAAAATTTAGTTTAATTGAAAAATGAATTATGTTCATAATGAGGCTTGTAAACGGGATCGTCAGGAAAAATATATATGTTACGATATTCACATAACAGGCCTATAATATAGGCTATTTTTTACATATATACATATTTTATAATATAAAATTAATGAAAATTTTTCCACAAAGAGTTGTCAGGGCAGGCTCTTTATGTCTCTCTGCAGATGCAGGATAGGGGAAAGGGAGAATGATTTATATAAGGGATCAGCTTCGCAGAGTGGCGATGAGTCGTTTGGTGTGGAGCAGCAGGTCGAGAGCGGAATTGATCTCCGGAATCACAATATCTGCTGAATGGACAGCTTCGAGAGAAGCACCTTCGGGGCCGGAGATACAGATACCCAGCCGGGCGGCACGCAGCATCCCCTGATCGTTCATGCCGTTGCCGACGGCTACACAGTGCTCTGCTCCAAGTTTGGTTACGAAAGCCTCCTTTTGCCGTATCTGGTCCTCCGGTGTGAGAAGGTGGAGCTTGCAGGGATATCTGGCAAACTGCCGGGCAGCGGTGCCGAAGGTGTCGGCTGTGAGGACATAGACATCCAGGGAACCGGCAAGCTTTCTGATGCGCTCTCCCACGCCCTCCAGCAGGATGCCGTCGAGGGCCAGGGTGCCGTTCAGATCGAGGACGAGATATTTGAGATGCCAGGGTGTTTCCT
>CAZYQV010000425.1:0-3475 GCA_964649775.1 uncultured Rikenellaceae bacterium | reverse complement strand
ATTCGGGAAAGATGTTCACAGGGTTGGGCGTGCTGGTGATCTCCCCTCCGCCACCTGCTTTCTGCTTGAAGTCCAGCTGCCCCGTCTCACTGGAAAAAACATCCAGAAACTGTCTGAAGGCTTCAGCCATATATTCTTTGTCCGTATGCGTCTCCCGTGACCATTTCGACCACCGTTTGTAGTTCTTCCAGTTGCCGGCGAAGCCTGCCCGGTCAATGGTAGCGCCCTTCTCCGGCATATAGATGATCTCCGGCTGCACATTCTCCATCGCCCCCGTCCAGAGATGCTGATAGGCATGGAACTGGACAGGTACCTCCACCAGCGACAGGGTGGTGAAAGGATAACGCATCCTGATATTGTTCTCATACGTGGTGAACCAGTTCCGCAACAGGATCCTCAGGGTATCATTGTCCAGCTCCGGCATGCTGCCCACATAGTAGTCGTGGCCCCTGAGGGTATAGACCCGGCACAGCAGGCTGTCGTTCTCTTTCCCTATACTGTCGACGGTGAGGCTTCTCATCACGTAGTCCCCTATCGAGAGGGAGATCCGGGGCAGAGGGGTCTGCGGCACGAAGGTCACGCCGTCGTCCTCACGGCGGGCAACACCCTGCGAGAGGACCGTCAGGCTGTCGGTGCTCTTCACATGCAGACGGAAACGGATGAACTCCTCACGGTACCACTCAGGATGACGGGGACTGTAGGTGGTGCCGGGTGACGGATACCACAGGAGCTCGGGCGTGAGCAATACGTAATGTGGCATCACATAACCGAAAGAGGAGGGGATCAGCAGCTCTCCCAGCTTGCTGGGCAGGCGGAAAGTATCGATGTCGGGATAGCAGATGCGGTCATCCACCGTCCCGGCATAGTCGATCTGCAATGTCAACGTGTCGTCAGGCGCCAGGGGATGCGGCGGCGTGACATGCAGAAGGTGCAGTTCACGGCGCCATGTAAGGGCACCGCCGCCGCTGACGACCGCGCCGACCTGCAGGCCCGGGTTGAGATGGAAGAGCATATCCTCCACCACCGTGTCGTTCTCATTCTTCACCGTCATGCGTGAGGAGAGAGCGATCTGCCGGCCGTGATGTTCAAAACGAATGGCATGGTCCAGCACGGTGACCACGGGCATGCCCGCCAGGCTGTCGTTGAGGAGGAGCACCTGCTGCCGCAGGGCATTCTCCGTACGGGTGATCATCACATGACGGGAGCCCATCCACAGGCCGCCGGCCAGCATAAGGAGCCCCAGAAAGACATTTACCACCCGTTCGCGCGAGCTGCGGGGCAGACGACGCAGCAAAACCACCGAAAAAAAGAGGAACGAAGACCCCAGCAGGAAGAACATACCCCGCTGATAAAGAAAACGCTCCGGCCTGTCGAAACCGATGATGTCCGACTTCAGCATGGGCAGTGTCTGCGCCATGAAATCAAAAAGATCGTAATAACGGTCCTTCAGATAGAAAAAGGTGAGGGCGGCATATCCCAGCACGATCAGGAACGTGACCGCCTGGTTGCGCACAAGGCTCATCACCAGAAAAGAGAGGCCCAGGATGAAAAACAGCGACGGGACCACGATAAGAAGCAGGTATTCACCATATGACAAGAGATCCAGGGAGGCCGGGCCGGAGACAAGGTTCAGGATCAGGATGATCGCCAGCAGCAGGATGTCGATGAAAAGGAAGATCAGCAGGTTGGCCCGGGCCTTGCCGAAGATATACTGGAAATTGCTCACGGGTTTGGTGTATACCACCTCGGCCGTGTCCAGTTTCTTGTCGCGCTTGAGGAAGTCGGCCGCCAGGAAGACCGCCACCACCGACTGTCCCAGATTGATGATCAGAAGGTTGCGGTACGGTATCGCGGCAGGCAGGGCCACCAGGCTCCACTGGGGAGAGAACTGAACATCGGTGAGGGTGAAGAGATTGACCAGGAAGAGGATGACCAGCCCCAGGAAAAAAAAGATACGCAGGAACCAGCTCCTGCGGAGGGCGAGCATCTCATACCTGGCGATGGTTCTTATGTTATAAAAAAAGGTCATCGCACCTCTCTTCTTTTAGACATACGCCGCATCCTCCACCTTTTCCTGCAAAACGTTCTCCATGAAGTAGACATAAGCATGTTCCAGATTGGGCTCCACCGGCACGGCATCATATCCTTCGGGGTGTTCGGCCACCACCTGCATGGCCCATCCCTTTTTCCCCGGCACGGTGGAGATCACCGGGAATTTCTCATTGATATGGATGTACTCTTCATCGTCGGCAAGGATCTGCCACACATACCCCCGTGCGCGGGCGATGAGCTCTTCGGGTGCACCGGTGAAGGCCACACGGCCGTGGTTGAGGAGCGTCATATGGTTGCAGGTGCTGGAGATATCCCCCACGATGTGGGTGGAGAGGATGATGATCACCTCGCCGGCAGAGAGGTCGGAGAGCAGGTTGCGGAAACGGATGCGCTCCTCGGGGTCGAGGCCGGTGGTGGGCTCGTCGACGATCAGGATCTTCGGCTCATGGATGAGCGCCTGGGCGATGCCGAGACGCCGCTTCATCCCCCCCGATAACTTGGAGGCCATCTTGTCGCGCGCCTCAAAAAGTCCTACCTCCTCCAGGATACGGTCGATGGCTTCGCGGCGCCGGCGCCGGCTGCGCATGCCCGACAGGGAGGCCATGTAATCCAGGAACTCACTGGTGCGCAGCTTCGGAAAATAACGGAAGTCCTGCGGCAGATAACCCAGCAACTTGCGCACCTCACCCCGTCGCCGCTGCAGATCCATGCCGTTGACCGTGACCGTTCCGGCCGTAGGCTTCATCAGCGTCACCAGGATACGCATCAAACTCGACTTGCCTGCACCATTGGGTCCCAGCAACCCGAAAATGCCATTGCCGATATTCAGATTGATATCATCCAGGGCCTTATTGCCGTTGGGATAGATCTTGCTCAGCTCTCTGATGACTATTTCCAAAATGTTATTCTTATAAAAAAGGACAATATCTCAGTCTCACATCATTCCGGAATGACCCATCCTCTGTCTGACCCCAGCAAATACCGGAAGTTCTTCCGTACATAAAAAGAGGAAAACCAAGGTTTTCCGTCCTAAAAGTTTCAAAACTAAATCTTTCGTTTTATTAAACGTATGACGTTTATCATTATTATTTTGTTACAATCATCTTATAAAAAACCCTACGGAAAAAAGGACAATATAAACAGAAAGGAGTACACATCCTGTTTTTACATTTTCGCACGATCTAGGATGGTATTGCAGGATAGTGCTTTTGAGGTATTCCCTGTCAAGGTGGGTATAGATCTCGGTGGTCTGTATCGACTCGTGGCCGAGCATCTCCTGTATGGCCCGCAGGTCGGCACCTCCTTCCATAAGATGGGTGGCAAAGGAGTGGCGGAAAGTATGTGGGCTGATGTTCTTGTTGATACCGGCCTTGCGGGCCAGCTCTTTGACCAGCTTGAAGAGGTACACCCGGCTGAGCTTACG
>CAZYQV010000424.1:0-10714 GCA_964649775.1 uncultured Rikenellaceae bacterium | reverse complement strand
CCCGCCACAGGCACCGGCACCGTGGTGCGTGCATCGGCCACAGGCTTCCCCAGGCCATGAGCCAGAAGATAAGGTGATCCCATCTGCTCCACAAACTGGGGATCCGTCACCCATCCCCCTTTGTCCTGAAAACTTTCGGCTTCCACCAACACCTTGTCAACACCCTCACGGGAGCAGGCGGTGAGGAGGAGCAGTCCTGCCCAGAAAATAATCACTTTTGCTTTCATATCATTGTAATTTTTCCCCTGTGCCCTTTACGGGGTTTCCTGTGTACCGTATAGCCGGGAGTTGACAAAATCCCGTACAACATCCCCTTTCCCGTCGAACACATGCAGGTCATAACGGAAAACCACGCCCCTCCCAGCGTTCTGCCATGCCGGCTGCACCGCGTCGGGCAGAGGGTGTTTGTTCTCCTTCACGGGGATGAAGACACAGAAGGAGTCATCTCCTTTCTTCGCCGCCAGGCTCAGCACCTTCACCTCACCGTCCTCGGTGTATATGAAAGGCCGTTCCAGGCGGTCGGGCCGGAGCGTATCGTTGCCGGCGAGGGGCACCACTTTGGGCATCAGGACATATTCGGTGGCTTTGCGCCAGCGGATGCCGTCAGGCGAGGTGACCATGCCGATAAACCCGCGGGCATGGAAGACACCGTAGAAACGTTCCCTTGTGCTGTCGTACCACATCGACATATCCTCGGTGTCGAGGTAGTCGATCACCGGCTGCGGCTGCATGACGAACGGTCCGGCGGGGCTCTCCCCCACCGCCACCGCCTGGTTGCGTATAAAACGCTTCTCCCGCGGTTTGTCCCCTTTGACGATCAGGTAGTATCTCCCGTCGGGACCCTGTGTGACAGCCGGGTTGACGGTGAGGGTGGTGATGGGGCCGGAGGGCTCTATGAGCGGATGGTCCGCGCGCTGCCAGGGACCGTCGGGCGAGGGGGCCACAGCCACGCCGGCACGCTGGTTGTTACGCAGGGGCCACCACAGCGGGTGGCTGTAACCCGTCCGGGCCACCTCCTCCAGCTGCTCCTGCAACAGCTCCTGCGCTCCCAGGTTCGTGGAGGTATAGTAGAGATAATATTTCCCGTCGAAATACTTGATCTTGGGGTTGTGGGCCGTATAAGCATCCCAGTGGCCGGCACCCCTTCCCTGCAATACGGTCTCCTTGTATTTCCACGGGCCGGCGGGACTCTTCGAGACGGCATGGGCCACCTCCGAGAGGACCATCCAGCCGGTGAAACGATACGCTTTCTTCCAGCGGGCATAGAAAAGATGATACGTGCCGTCTTCCCCCCTGATGATGGAGGAACCCCAGTTATAATAACCGGGCGTCCGGAAAAGGTTCTCAGGGGAAACGGGTTGCAGCCGCTCTCCCAGCGACAGGTCGTCGGGATGCTCCTGTGCCGCAGCCGGAAATATCGAAATAAACAAGACAATAAGTACAGCACCATACCTGATCATAGCATTCCCGGTTTGGGTCATAAATGTAAAAATTATTTTACGGGCAGCCATGATTTTACTTATGTTGTCAAACCCATCCGTTCAGGTGATCAGACCCATCATTTATTTGACAAAAGGAAAAACAATTTATTTTTTTTGTCGTATCCGGATATAACAATCACCATGGGGATTTTTGGTCTCCCGGGCATATCCGGATCATCTATGGAGTATCTGTCAGCACAAATGAGGAGGATCGTCACTGTTCTGATCCTGTTTTCCGTTTTCGCGGGCGGGATCCGGGGACAGGTGTCCGGTCCCGTGCTGGTGGGTTATCTCCACAACTGGGATCAGGACAATGCTCCCTATCTACGTCCCGACCAGGTTGACAGCCGTTACGGGATCATCGATATTGCTTTTGCCGTTCCTGCCGCGGGCACGGATTATCAGATGGAGTTCATCCCCGACCAGGCCACGCCGGCTGAGTTCATCTCGCAGGTAAAGGCTTTGCAGGAGCAGGGCCGCAAGGTGCTGATCAGTCTGGGCGGGGCGGGGCCCGTCATCTCCCTGGACGACACTACCGAGCGGGATTCTTTTGTGGTCTCGGTGATGAACATCCTGGACACTTACGGCTTTGACGGCATCGACATTGACTTTGAGGGCAGCTCGCTGACCCTCAGCGGGGGCACCATCGCCGCGCCCGTCGATCCGCCGGTGATCCATCTGATCAGCGCGATACGGGAGATCATGAGGCGGTATTATGAGAAGCACCACCGCCGGATGGTGCTGACGATGGCGCCGGAGACGGCCTTCGTGCAGGGAGGGCAGACCTCTTACGGTGGTTTCTGGGGGGCTTACCTGCCGGTGATCGATGCCCTGCGGGACTCCCTCGAGGTGTTGCATGTACAGTTGTACAACAGCGGGACGATGTACGGCCTCGACGGACATATCTATGAGCAGGGCACCGCCGACTTCATCGTGGCCATGACCGAGGCCGTGATCCAGGGGTTTCACACCGACGGGGGCTGGTTCGAAGGAGTGCCGGCCCGCAGGATCGCCGTGGCACTGCCTGCCTGCGAGACGCAGGCGGACGCCGGGTATGCGGATACAGCGACGGCAGGGGCGGCCATCAGGTACCTGCAGGGCAGAGGACCGCGGCCCGGCACCTACACCCTGGCCCACCCCGGCGGCTATCCCGACCTAAGAGGCATGATGACCTGGAGCATCAACTGGGACGCCATCGCCGGCTGCGGAGGAGCCTATGCGTATGCCGGCAACTACGAAAGACTCTTCGGCAACACGACAGCAACGCCGGCAGTGCACCTGCCCTGCGGCACCATCACGGTGTATCCCAACCCTGCCGGCGACCTGCTCCACATCAGGATAGAGAGAACAACCTCCACACCCCTGCAGGCACAAATGTACAACACCCTCGGCGAGATGGTCCTCGCCCGTCCCCTCACCGCCCGGGAGGAGACCCTCAACATAGCAGCACTGCCCAAAGGGATCTACTACCTGCGCATCGCCACCTTCTGCCGGATGATCATCAAGTACTGACGCTCTCTGTTTCCACTGTTGCGGCACATGACAAACATTGTATTGTTTTGCCGAAAAAGATTACCTATTTTTAGTACCGCAGACTTTATCCTGTCATGAACATGAGAGAACGTATATTATTTATCCTGCAAAGGCTGCCCATCCCCGCCATGATATTGCTTTTTGCAGCATCTTCCTGCAAGACCGGCACGGAAAGGAACGACCCTCCGGATTATACGGTCAGGCTCGAGGTGATCACACATCACTGGGACAGTGTTTTCAACTGGACCCAGGCACGTGTGACCGCTGTTCCGGGCATGGGCAGGAACGGCAACCCGGCACTGATCCTCACCATGCAGAAATGGTTCGTAAGACATTCCGATTTCTATTCGGGCCTTTACACCATGCGCAGCGATGACCTGGGAGCTACCTGGTCGGAGCCGCAGGAACAGCCGGCGCTCAGCTGGCGTTACGGGAAAGACAGCATCATCATCGGCATCTGTGATTTCACGCCGGGCTGGCACCCGCAAACAAAAAAGGTCCTGGCCATAGGACACACCGTCTATTACAAGCCCGACGGCCGCCTGCTGGGCAACCAACGGCCCCGTGCCACGGCCTATGCCGTCTGCGACCCTGCAACAGGCCGGTGGTCACCCTGGCAGCAGGTGGAGATGCCTGATAGGCACAAGTTCTACAATGCCGGCTCGGGATGCGGACAGTGGCTGGTAAAAAAGGACGGTACCCTTCTGATCCCTGTCTATTTCAAGGCTGCGGGTGACACGACAAATTGTTACGCTTCCACCGTGATGCACTGCAGCTTTGACGGAGAGACGATCCGTTATCTGGATCACGGCGACGAGCTGACCCTGCCGGTGCCGCGGGGAGTGTATGAGCCTTCTCTGACCTTCTTCCGCGGCCGGTATTACCTTACCCTGCGCAACGACATCAAAGCATACGTGACGGTCAGCCGCGATGCCATGCACTGGCAGGAGATAAGGCCCTGGCGTTTTGACGACGGCACGGAGCTGGGCAGCTACAACACACAGCAGCACTGGGTGACCCACAGCGACGGCCTGTTCCTGGTCTACACGCGGCGCGATACGGCCAACACGCACATACCCAGGAGCCGCGCCCCCCTCTTCATGGCCCGTGTGGATCCTGATAAACTGATCGTTCTCAAAAAGACGGAGGTCGTGCTCATACCGGAGCGGGGAGCCATGATGGGCAACTTCGGGGCCTCTTACATCACGGAGAAGGAGAGCTGGGTGACGGTGGGCGAGAACATGTATCCGCCGGAGAACCTGGACAGGGGCGCCGACGGCAGCGTCTTCGCCGCCAGGATCCGCTGGACAAAACCCAACCACCCGGCGCTGCCGGAATGATAACAAAACCGCTTTAACGAACAGAAACCATGAAAATGAGACCGAGCAGGGTGCTGAAGAAACTGAGAGCCGGTGAGATCGTGAGTTGTTTCAGTGTACATTTCGATGCACAGTCGTCGGACATAGCCTCCATGGCGGGGTTTGACTGCCTGTGGATCGACAACGAACATACGGCCAGGGACTATGCCGACATCCGGCAACATATCCTGACGGGCAAGCTCCACGACACGGATGTGATGGTACGCGTGCCACGGGGCAGCTACAGCGATTATATCAAGCCCCTTGAGCTGGACGCTGCCGGCATCATGGTGCCTCATATCATGAGTGCCGGGGATGCACGCCGTGTGATACGGATGACCCGTTTTCATCCCGTGGGCCGCCGACCCCTCGACGGAGGGAACAGCGACGGAGCCTATGCTTCCATACCTTACCCCGAGTACATACGGCATGCCAATGAGGAGCGTTTTATCGCCCTGCAGATAGAAGATATTGAGGCGCTGGACGAGCTGGATGAGATCGCCGCCCTGGAAGGCTTCGACATCCTCTTTTTCGGTCCGGCAGACTTCAGCCAGAGCATAGGAGCTCCCGGGGAGTGGGATCATCCTAAAGTCCTCGAGGCCCAACAACGTGTGGCGGAAGCAGCCGCGAAACACGGGAAGACGGCAGGCGTCCCCGCCACCATCCATAATGCCGGCAGGATGATCGACATGGGCTACCGCTTCCTGGCCCTGGGTGCCGACGTGCTGGCGATGTGGGACTACACCCGGGAGATCATGGAAGGGTTCAGGAGTTTGCCCGGAAAATAATATTCTTTATCTCAGGATATGCAAAAAATCATCTTTTGACCCATGGATGCCGGCGATAAAGTACTGACCTCCCTCGACTGGGGTGTGATCATGGTCTACGGCGTGGGCATGATCGTGACAGGCATCTATTTTTCTCGTCGCAACAAGAGCACGGAGGATTATATGCTGGGAGGCCGCACCATGAGCTCCTGGCGTGTGGGGCTGTCGTTCTTCGCCACCCTCTTCAGTGCGGTCACCTACCTCTCCCTGCCGGGAGAGATGATCAAAAACGGTCCCATGATCTGGTCGATGGCTGCCGCCCTGCCCTTTATCTACTGGGTGGTGGCCTACTATCTGATCCCTTTCATCATGAAGCTGAAGATCACCAGCGCCTATGAGCTCCTGGAAACGGAGCTCGACCTGAAGAACAGGATGCTGGCGGTCATCTATTTCCTGGTGATGCGTTTCGTCTGGATGGCCGTGATCATCTTCCTGGTCTCGGAGAAGGTGATCGTGCCGCTGATGGGCTGGCCGCCCGCGACAGCCCTGACGGTGGCCCTGGTCATGGGGATCATCACCATCCTCTACACCTCTTTCGGCGGTCTCCGGGGGGTGGTGCTGACGGATGTCGTGCAGACCTTCATCCTCTTCGGCGGCACCCTGCTGGCCATTGTGCTGATCATAAAACGTGTGGGGGGACCGGGGGCGATCATCCCCCATCAGTGGCCGCAGCAGTGGGCTCCGTGGAAGTTCTTTGATCCCGGCGCGCGGGTGAGCTTCCTGACGGCCTTCATCACTTACTTCGGCTGGTCGGTATGTACGGCGGGGTCGGATCAGATGGCCATACAGCGTTACCTCGCCACGCGTGATGTACACGCTGCCCGGAGGATGTACCTCAGCTCGGTGCTCTCCAACGTCTTCGTTTTCCTCTTGCTGGCCGTACTAGGCCTGGCCCTGTATGCTTTCTTTTCCCGCCACCCGGAAGCGCTGCCACCAGGAAGGACGGTGCTGGAGAGCGCGGATCTGCTGTTCCCCCGGTTCATCGCCATCGGACTGCCTGCGGGCATCTCAGGCCTGGTGCTGGCCGGCCTGTTTGCCGCCTCTATGTCCAGCCTCTCTTCGGGCATCAACTCCTCCTCGATGTCGATCATCCACGACTTCATCCTCCGTTTCCGTCGTGCTCCCCTCTCCGAAAAGAGACAGGTGCAACTGGCCAAGATCATCTCCCTGCTCACCGGCGTGGTCATCGTCCTGCTGAGCCTGGTGATCGGCCGGGTACAGGGCAACCTGCTGGAGGTCACCTACAAGACGATCAACCTGCTCGTAGGGCCCTTGTTCGTTCCTTTCTTCATGGCCATGTTCGTGAAAAAGGCGAAGGCCACCCCCACCTTCACGGGCACGATCGTGAGCGCCCTGACGGCCGCTTTTATCAGTTTCAACAGGGAGCTGTTCGGCCTGAACATCTCTTTCCTGTGGATCATCCCCGGCTCGTTCCTGGCCGGCGTGACGGTAAGTTACATATTGAGCCTCCTGCAGAGGCAGCCGCGCGTCACTCCTCACGGATGATCTTCAGGGCCAGTTCTCCGTCGGGGATCTCCACGTCGAGGGTGAGCAGACCGTCCACCGCCGTGAGTGTCTGCGGTTCGTCATATACGCCGGTGATGGTATTGAGGAGCGTCACCCGGTATGTTCCTTTGCCGGTGCGCAGCTGCAGGAGAGAGCTGTCCGTGCCGACCGCTCGCAGGTAGACCGCAAAGGCTTCGTCCCCGTCGGACAGGAGGTAAGGGATCAGCCCCGGCGACCGCACCACGGCGGTGCAGTTGGGGTGCATCTTTTCCAGCGGGAAACTTTCCAGAAAATCTCTCAGCGTCTTCAGCTGCCGGCGCAGTGTCTTGCTGCCGCCGCCGGGGGCGTTGTTCACGCCCGTGCCGTCTTCATGCCCCACAAAAAAGGAGTAGTCCAGGTTGTTGAACAGTCCTCCGCCGCTGAGCATGAACTTCCAGGCCTGCCGCCGGTACACTTTGTCTCCCGACCCCGCAAAACCCGACTCATCAAAGCCGACGACCCGGTCGTAGTGGTAGTTCCACCGTACCGCCTCCGGCCAGTCGTAATGGAAGTTGATAACGGAGATATGGTCGCTCACACGCGGCACCGGCGCCCCGAAGTTGGCATAGTTCTGTGCGATCAGATGTCTCCTGCCCAGCTGCTCCTCCTCTGTGGCGATGATGGCCGCCAGGCTGTCCTGCCAGGCCAGGGAAGCTGCATCGGCAAAATCCACCTTCAGGGTCCAGCTGTTGTTCTCCAGATCCTCCTGGTTGAGCAGGTTGTATACCGGCACTCCCCGGTCGGACCACGGCTCGTTCTGTATCTCAAAGAAAAAATTATCAAGATCATTCAGCTCGTGCACCAGCTTCCTCACCAGGGCCGCCTGATAACCAAACAGTTTTCCGTTCTGCAGTGTATGCACCTCCCTCCGGGAGAGTCCCGGATCCAGGTTGATGTTGTTGGCAGGGTTCTGCGGACAGATATTCCACATCCTGTCGGCATAGACAGAGGAAAACAACGTTATTTCCACGATGATATCTTTCTCCTGTGCCAGCCGGACAAAATCCTTCAGCCTGTCGAAATAGCCATCGTTCCATTGGGAGAGGTCGTATTTTTCGTTCCCGCCGGGTCCGGTCACCTTTTTCCAGGGGGTGATGACCCTATCTTTCCGGGGAGCCAGCGTATTGTTCTCGATCCGGAAGCTCTCGCCCGGCACCTCAAAGTAGGTCCCCGCAAAAAGACGGGTATAGTTCATCCCCTCCGCCGCCAGGGTCTCCAGATATCTCCGGTAATCGAAATCGAGGTTGATGACGGCACCGTAATGCTCGGCCGAGGAGACGATCGCCAGGGTCTTCCCTTTATACAGGAAATAGTGGGGGTTCTGCGGATGCAACCGGATGGGGCCTTCTCCGTCCCCGTTGTTTTCCGTCTGCCTGCCGGCAGGTCCACATCCCGCAGCAAGAACGACCGGGAGAAAGAGCAGGAAGGCACATATTGTCCGGACTCGTCTGTCTGTTTTCCGGTTCATGGTTTCTCATTTTGGATTGAACATAGATATCGGCTTTACCGGAAAAATACTCTCCGGTAATCATAGTGATACTCATAAGTAGGACGGGTGGCGGCCGGGTTGTCCGTATAGTTCCAGAGGCTCTCCACGCGGAACCACATTGCCGGATGATGATCGCCGGGCATCTCCCTGCTCAGTTTTATGTATGACGACACGCTGGTAGCTCCTGCCTGCCGGATCTTAATATCATATTTAAGTCTTTCCACGCTCACATACGGATCCCCCTCATCCCCGATCAGGAAGGTACGGTGCCAGGTGTTGGTGTCGCCGGGTACGGGGCCCTGCGGCAGCCGTATCCATACCAGCACCTCCTCGCCCGCTTCGGGGATGCCGTTGCCGTTGCCTTTGCCGCCGGCGAGGGTGACACGCCGGATCTCGTCATACCCCTGCACATATACCGGCATATCTTTCACGCTCCGTCCGTCGAGCACCAGCACATCCTCAGGGGGTACGACAGGAGAAGGCGGCGTCATAAAAAAGACGATCTTCTGCGTGTCCTGCACCACACCGTCCACCGAGACCTCCAGCAGGATATTGCCCACAGCATGCTCAATATCCCATGGTCCGAAAGAGAGATCAAAAGCTTCTACCCGCCGGAGGCTCTCCTTACCCACGCGAAGGTCACCGGCACGGTCTTTCCCGAAGGTAACCGCCGGATGAGAAGAAAATGCCCGGAGGGTAAGCTGCTTTACATCAGCCGTCCCCACATTGACCAGCGTCAGCGGCAGATGATAATGCTTTCCGCTCTCGAAATAGAGATAATGCCTGTGCTCCGGCAGGAGGATCTTCAGGATCCCCCGGCCTTTGCCGTCTGACCTGCTGATGCCGGCCACATGCCCTCCCCCCCTCAGATCAAAAGCCAGGCGGCCTGACGATGAAGCGTTGATCGTCCGCTCTTCGAACGTGCCGCCGGTCAGGTTAAAGGTGACCAGGTCATAGGCGGCATGAGGCTCATAAAGGGGGGCGGTCATCACATGCACGGTCTCGCCGGTGATCAGCGGTCCTCCGGGGATGAAACGCCGTGACATCACCGTCATCCGGTCACGCGTGACATCCTCCACGAGGAACAAGGCTGCCTCAGACCGTTCGAGACGGAAATCATACCCCCACACCGTAATGGAATCGAAGGAGGGACAGATATGGCTCCAGTGGCGGGGGACGGGATGTTTTTTTCCGAATTCCCGCAAATGGAAGTCGAGCTGCCGGTCCGCGTCGGCGACGGCATGGTCGGGGAAGACGGCCTGGTGGTACGCAAAGGCGGGGAAGCCGCTGCCGTAGAAGATCCTTTTCATCCACTTGTCGTTGCAGAAGAGCCAGTCGCCGTCGGTGGCGGTGAGACGCACCGGCAGGCCTTCGAGAGAACGGTACATCTCCAGCACCGGGAAGACGGAGAGATGACCTTTGGGCCCGTACATGGGGTAGTTGTCCGCCGGGCAGAAAGCGCTCACCGAAGAGATCAGGTCCTTGTCCTGCCCTCCGATATAGAGGCTGGTGAGACCGCCCATGCTGAGGCCGGTGACGGCCCTGTGGTCGCGGTCGGCGAGGGTGCGGTAGTTGCTGTCGATGTGGGCCACCAGGTCGCGGAAATACATCCGGTAGTCCCAGCCCCACTGTACGATGACCGTATCGTGTGCCCGGGGATAGTCGTAGGGAGCACACTGCCCGTAAGGGATGCCGTCGCGGAAAAGACGACCCGGATGCAGATGCGGCTCGTAACCGTCCCAGGTGACGATGATCACATCATGCGTACGGACATAGTTGCGCCATTCCATGACAAAAGGATAATCCTTCCGGCCATCCTCAGGATAGAAAGGATCCCATTCGATGTCGTACGAGTCCCACTTGTAACGCCCGCCGTAACCGTGAAAATAGTAGATCACCGGATACCTTTTCGAGGTATCCTTCTCATAGTCACGGGGCAGGTAGATGCGGTACCATCTTTCCTCGCCGAAAGAACGGCTGAAGAATGAGCTGTCGCGCTGCGCCCATGATGCCGGCAGGAGCATGCACCACAGCAGGCAGGCCCATACGAATCTTTTCCTGTTGATCATCCGAAAATATTTACATTCCAGTTCCTTCTTTCATGTTATAACCCGTCACCCGGAGGCGGGGCGTATGTCCTGCCAGCGCCTCCCGCGTGATGACGGCCGTGAGGGGCAGCTTCTCACCGGGGAGCAGGGAGACATAATTGTCCGACCAGAGGACCGGCAGGATGGTCTCACCCGACTGTTCATCAACAATGGAAGGATGGATGAAGAAAGCGATCTTCGGGCTTTTGTTCTCCAGGATCACCTCAAAGCGGGTGCGGTCGTTCTCTTTCGTCTCCGTCATGGAAGCCTTCACCTCCACAAGCGGCATGGTATTGATCTCCGTAAAATCGGCATACTGTTTCGAAGCGGTATGCACCCAGGGAGCGGTGTTGGGATCATCATAGTTAAGGATATCCTTTTTGGGAGAGATCCA
>CAZYQV010000423.1:0-3676 GCA_964649775.1 uncultured Rikenellaceae bacterium | reverse complement strand
ATACTCACAACTCACAACTCACAACTCACAACATCCCTGTCCACATCAGCATCATCCCCGGTCCGCGGAAGAAGATGCCGGTGAGGGAGAGGACGGTGTAGGTGACGAGGAAAAACACGAATACGGCCTGAACGGTCTCGGAGGGTTCGGGCACATATATTTTTTTCATCAGGTAAAAATATCCTGCAAAAAGAAGGGCATAGAGCAGCAGGGGGAAGATGCCTTCACTGACAAAGGAGGGCAGTGCGGGGAGCCACAGGTTGAAATGGAGCCAGTACTCATCGGCCAGGATCAGCAGGGTGGTGAGCAGGAGTGCCGTGACTGCGGACATGAGGGCGCTTTTCTTTCCTTTTTCCGAGTAGAAGAGGATCCCCTGGTTTTTCCTGCTGTATCGCATCCAGGGCAGTCGGAAGAGGGCTGTGAGGAAGGCCAGGGGCAGGAGGATGGCGCCCAGGAGGGGGTGGAAGTGCATCAGCATCTCCTGGATGCCCATGAAGTACCAGGGGGCTTTGGCGGGGTTGGGGCTGTAGGCGGGGTTGGCCCGTTCGCGCAGAGGGGCGTCGAGGAAGAGGGCCAGCACAAAGATCACGGCCAGCAGCACCAGTGCCACGGCCAGCTCACGTACCACCAGATGGGGCACCGTATCGGCCATGCGGGCGTCTTTCTCTCCTGCATAACGCGGGGGGATCACCCCTCCGGCGCGGCGCACACGCCAGAAGTGGAAGACCATCAGTATGATCAGCGTGAGGGGGATCACGGCCGTATGGAAGTTGAAGAAGGTCAACAGCGTGGAGGCGTTCACCTCGCTGCCGCCCCGTACCCATTCGGTCAGCGAGGGCCCCACGACCGGGATATACCCCAGCATGCTGGTGACCACCGTCACGGCCCAGTAGGAGAGCTGGTCCCACGGCAGGAGATAGCCGGTGAAGTTAGAGGACATGATCAGCAGGAACATCACCAGGCCGATGACCCAGTTGCCGCTGCGCACCGGCGGGTGGAAAGCGCCGGTGAAGAAGACCCGCAGCAGATGGAGGAAAGAGATCACGATCAGCAGCACCCCGCCAAGGTGATGTATGTTGCGCACGAACTGCCCGAAAGGCACCTCCCGCTGCAGGAAGAGGATGGAGTCGTATGCTCCTGCCGGCGAAGGGACATAGACAAAACGCAACAGGATGCCGGTGGTGATCTGCAGGAGGATCAGCAGGGCCGTCATGCCGCCCAGACCGAAGGTGTGGGTGTACCTGAGGGTGGAGGCAGGGACCTGTTCGGGGTGCAGATGAAGGATGAAACTGGTTTTTTTCCCCATGACGGAATAGGCAGCTAATTCGGCGGGCGGATGATGCCCTGCAAACAAAGGTAAAAATTTTTTGGTACGCATCTCCTTTCCCTGCTGCGACCTGCCATCCCGGGGAGGTGGGGGAGGTTGTAAAAATTTATGTATCTTTGTTATATAATGGAGAGAAGCGAGATGAGTGAAGGGCAGGCACATACCTATACATTTTTCATCAACCCTGTGTCGGGGCGGGGCGACTGGTACAGGCAGGTAAAAAGGATCCGTAATTTTTGCAGGCGCAACGGCTGCAGGTCGGAGTTCTATTTCACGGGGGATGATGAGAAGATACGGCAGGTGCTGGACAGGAAGGAGAAAGAGGGGGCGCATGTGATCTTCGTCGTCGGCGGCGACGGCACCATCAACCAGATGGCGCGGCTGATGGTGGGACGCGACCTGGTGATGGGCATCATCCCTGCCGGCTCGGGCAACGGCCTGGCCGGTCATCTGGGCATCCCCAAACAGACGCGCCGCGCCCTGTCGGTACTGAAGAACCCCCGTGTCGAAAAGATGGACTATGCCAGCATCAACGGCATCCCTTTCTTTACCACGGCAGGGGTGGGTTTTGATGCCGAGGTGACGAAACAGTTTAACAACGGTCCCCGCCGCGGACTGATAGGATACATTGAATCGGTCCTCAAGGTGGTGCAGAAATACAAACCCGAGACCTACAAGCTGGAATACGACGGGGAGGAGAAGGTGGTCAACGCTTTCCTGGTCACTTTCGCCAACGCCTCAGAGTATGGCAACGGGGCTTATATCGCCCCCGACGCCGACACCTCCGACGGCTACCTGGACGTGAGCGTCCTCAAGCCTTTCCCGGTGACGGCCGTGCCGGGACTGCTCATACGCCTTTTTACCAAGAAACTGCATCGCAGCAAGTATGTGGAGACGCTGCGCGTGCGTAAGCTGAAGGTGGTCAAAGACCAGCCCGGCAACATCCATTTTGACGGCGAAGGCCACTCCCACGACGGCGAGATAGAGGTGAACACCATCCCCCGCCAGCTGAAGGTGATGACGAAGAAGAAGTGAGTTGAAAAGTCGAAGAGGTCGAAGAGGTCAAAGAGGTCGAAGGGGTCGAAGAGGTCTAAGAGGATTAGGGATGAGGGTTTAGGCCTTCCGCACCCCGAGTGGGCTGAGCGGAGCGATGAAGCGATGAAGAGATACCTGCCTGCCTATTCTTATTCAGTCCCTAACGGGACGTTGTTTCTATCTTAATCATTTTATCATTCTATCATTGTCTTCCATTCTATCCTTACGGGATGTATGGGTTGTTTTGTTTGTTCGTTTTCGCAGGCAATATATTACCTGCCTGCGGCAGGCAGGCTTGTTCATAAATCAACATTCTCCCCATCCGTTCCCCCGCAACTATCCCCAAAATGTTTCTATCATTTAATCATTCTCTCATTTTATCATTATATTCTGCATGGTGCGTTTCAGAAAAGAGCTTCTGATCTGTGAGAGGGAGAGGCCGGCGATGACGATAAAGAGGCCGGAGAGCTTGATCAGGTCGAGGGATTCGTCCAGCATGAACCAGGCGAAGAGGGCGGTGATGACAGGGATGAGGTTGGAGAAGATATTGGTCCTGGCGGCGCCGATCTCTTTGATGCCTATGGCGAAGAGGACGAAGGCGAACGAGGAGGCGAAGACGGCCAGCTCGATGACCGGCCAGAGGCTCTTCCACGTGAAAGAGGCCATGGTCAGCTTATGATAGTCGAGCGCAAAGAAAAGGGGCACGAAGAAGAGCGCTCCCAGGGCGTTCTGCCAGGTGACCAGCGAGAGGGCGTTGTAGCGTACCGACAGGCGGGCCAGCAGCAGGGTGTAGGCCACGGCGCAGAAGACGGCAAAGAAGAGGAAGGCCAGCCCCTGCCACGAGGCCTGCCATCCCTCCGGACGGTAGAGGATGAGCAGCACGCCGGCAAAAGAGAGGAAGATGCCGAGGTAGTTCATCAGGGTGAGGCGTTCTTTCAGAAAATAGTGGGCGGCGAAAGGGGTGAACAGCGGGATGGTGGAGATGATCACCGCGCCGGTGGTGGAAGAGACCCAGGTGAGGCCGTAGCTCTCGCCGATGAAATAAAGAAAAGGATTGAAAAGGGTGAGGACGATGATCGCCCCGCGGTCTTTGCGGTCGAGCTTCTGCAGCGCGCCGGTGGCCTTCGAGAAGAGCCAGAGGAAAAAGGATGAGATGATCAGCCGCAGCAGGACGATGGTCACCGGCGGGAAATGCTCGTTGGCTATCTTGAACCAGATGAACGAGAGGGCCCAGAAAAGCATCGCCAGGACGATGCCGGTATATACCCAAAAAAGTTTGTATCTCATGATGCCCGAAAATCGGCGAAAGATAAT
>CAZYQV010000422.1:0-7277 GCA_964649775.1 uncultured Rikenellaceae bacterium | reverse complement strand
CCTGCCCATCAGCTCACTGATGAGCCTGAAGTACTGGGTGCTGACGGGCGACTTCAACGATGTCCATCCGGCAGGGCTGGTGCTCTTCCTGGCCTTCCTGCTGATGGCCTGGCTCATTAAGAAAAGTTTCTGTTCATGGGTGTGCCCCGTAGGGCTGCTGTCCGAATACCTCTGGCGCTGGGGGGAGAAGATCTTCGGGAAGAACTTCACCCTGCCGGCCTGGCTCGACTGGCCCCTGCGCAGCCTGAAGTACCTGTTGCTCCTCTTTTTTGCCTGGGGCATCTTCGTGGGCATGAACGCAGCCGATCTGAAGGAATTTCTTTATGGTGATTACAACCGGGTGGCCGACATCAAGATGATGCTTTTCTTCGCCCATATCTCCGCTTTCTCTGCAGGGGTGATCCTGCTGCTGATGGTGCTGTCGGTCTTTATTAAGAATTTCTGGTGCCGCTACCTCTGTCCTTACGGTGCCCTCCTGGGGTTCTTCAGCATGTTCAGTCCGGCCAAGATCACCCGCAACCCCGACACCTGTACCGACTGTATGATGTGCACCGAGGCCTGTCCGGCGAACATCAGGGTGCATCAGAAGTTGCGGGTGGCCACCGACGAGTGCACCGCCTGTCTTACCTGTACCTCGGTGTGTCCCGAGCCCGACACCCTGATGCTGAGCCTGTCGAAGAAAAAAAGAAAACCCCTCAGCGCCCGTGCCGTGGCCTGGATCATCCTGGGGATCTTTGTGCTCTTCAGCGTGGTGGCCCGCCTCACCGGCCACTGGCACAACAGCATCCCCGTGCAGGAATACCAATACCGCATCCATGAGATCAACGACCCGAAGTATGAACATACGGGAAGCTCGAAGCGCGATGCCCGAAGCTCAAAAGGTGTAAGAAATAGTTCCGGCCACTCGTGACTTTAGTCACTTGTCACTTTCAACTCTTTTATCCGTTTATCACTCCTGATCCTGTCAGTTCATCACCGTCATACCATACAGCGAACTGTCCGGGGGTGATGCCGCGCTGCAGCTTTTCAAAGACGATATATAGTCCCTCCTCCCGCATGTAGAGCCGGGCCTGCTGCAGCGGTTGGCGGTAGCGGATGCGAACGAGGCAGAGGCGGCTGTCGCCGGCCTCCATAGCCAGGTCGGGACGCACCCAGTGCAGCTCGTGGCGGGCGATGAAAAGACCTTTGCGGTTGAGGCCGGGGTGATCGTGGCCCTGGCCCACATAAAGGATGTTGTTCCTGACGTCGGCGAAGAGGACGAAGAGGGGCTCCTGCCTGCCGCCGATATTCAGCCCTTTGCGCTGGCCTATGGTGAAGAAATGGGCCCCCCGATGGCGGCCGGCCACCGTGCCCATCGCCGGCGTGAAATGAAAGCCTGCCGTAAGTACCTTCAGGGTCTGTATGCCGATATCCTCTGCGGGCAATCCTTTGGGGAAAGGAGGGGGAGTAAAACCCTCTTTGGGGATCTCTATCACGTCGCCCTCGCGGGCTTTGAGCTGTTGCTGCAGGAAAGTGGGCAGGTCGACCTTTCCGACGAAGCAGATGCCCTGCGAGTCCTTGCGTGTGGCGGTGGGCAGGCGCAGGCCCGTGGCGATCTTCCTTACCTGCGGCTTCTCCGTCTCGCCCAGCGGGAAGAGGGAGTAGGAGAGCTGCTCCTGCGTGAGCCGGCAGAGGAAATAGCTCTGGTCCTTGTTGCGGTCGACACCCGCCAGCAGACGGTACACCTTGCTCCCTGCAGCGTTCTTCCCTGCGGCGATGCGCGCATAGTGGCCCGTGGCGATCAGGTCGGCGCCCAGGCGGAAAGCCTCCCGGGCAAAGAGGTCGAACTTGATCTCGCGGTTGCACATCACGTCGGGGTTGGGCGTGCGGCCCCGCGCATATTCGGCGAACATGTAATCCACCACCCTCTTGCGGTACTCCTCACTCAGGTCGACGACATGGTAGGGGATATCCAGCTTCTTCGCCACCAGACGCGCCATCAGCTCGTCCTCCTCGCGGGTGCACTCGCTCTGCAGCACGCCGTCGGTGCCGTGCCAGTTGCGCATGAACATGCCGGCGACCTCATACCCCTGCTCCAGGAGCATCGAGGCCGCCACACTGCTGTCCACACCGCCGGACAAACCGACCACTACCTTCTTCTTTGCCATGGATCAAAAAGATTCAGAATGCAAAGGTAGGAAACTATGGTGAAAAGAGGGCGATAAAGCGATGATGCGATGCCTGCCTCCCGGAGGGAGGAAGCGATAAAGCGATAAAGCGATAATGTGATAATGTGATAATGCGATAATGCGATAATGCGATAAAGCCCCGCCTTCGCGCAAGGCTACGGCGGGTAAAAGATGAGGCGATGCCTGCCTGCCTCCTCTGATGACTATGAATGACGCGGCGAAGCCGCTAATGACACCTGCGCAGCAGGCTAATGACGCGAGCGGAAGCGAGCAAATGACTGTTGGCAACTCGATACTCACAACTCGATACTCACAACTCACAACTCGAAACGACCAATTAAAGCTTCAAGCTTCAAGCTTCAAGCATCGAGCTTCCTTTTAAAACGTTCCTCCGTTCCAGCCGAAGAGATGCCGTTCGGCATTGGCAAACTCGATATAGATCCGGCCGGGCGGAACGCCCAGTTTCTCTTCCATGAAACTGCAGAGGGCGGCCGAGATGCGGGCCGTGTCGTTCTCCGGCAGACCGATGCTTTTCAGCTCCAGGAAGGCTGCAGGCTCCGTGCTGCCCCCGAACATCAGGTCGCACTCCCCCTCGGGGATGACCATGATGTAACCGGTCGGTTTGCCGAGCACCTCGCTCAGCAGGCCGGTCGCCTCCTGCATGAAGGCTTCTTTTTCCGCGATCTCAACATTGGTTTGTACTTTCAGAACTGGCATAACAGGTATTGTTTAAATTATTTCAGGAATCAGATAAAAAACATAAAACCAAAACGAATAACTTTTTAACTCACAACTCATAACTCGCAACTCGCAACTCGCAACTCACAACTCGCAACTCGCAACTCGCAACTCACAACTCGAAACTAAAAACTACTCCTCATACGATATCCCGTACCCGAACGGATACAAAGGGTTTTCCGAGTCGTACGGCACATCTTCTTTTTGTTTCTCCACAGCTTCTTCCGACGAGGGCAGCTCGAAGGGCAGCTTGCCGGAGGGGGAATATTCTCCGAAGAGCATCGCTGCTATCACCTCTCCGGAAGCGCCGAAGTCGGCCATCAGGGCATTGCATTCTTCGTTGACGGGGGTGAGGATGGCCGGCCGTTCCAGGTTTACCACCACCACGGAAGGTTTCTTTGTGATGAGTCCCCGGATCTTCTGAAGCTCTTCTTCGGTGTACCAGAGACGGCCCTGGTGGAAGAAACGTTCCAGAAAATATTTGTCTCTTTTATCGTAAGGAGTATGAAGACGCAGGAGGACAACATCCGCCTCTTCGGGGCTGTCCACCACTGTGCCGTATTTGTTGAGTGTTTCCGGGTGGAGCATCCCCTCGGCGTATATCCTGGTGCCTTTTTTCAGGGGCAGGAGTCCTTCGTTCTTCAACAGCACCATGGAGCGGGCCTGGGCCTCCCTGCCGGCAGCCCTGAAATCTTCTTTGCCGGCGATCTGCGGCGCCTTCTCCTCATCCACATAAGGGTTGTCGAACAGCCCGAGGATGAACTTGTCTTTCAGGATCCTTCCGACCGACCTGTCGATCCTCTCTTCCGTGATCTTGCCCTCTTTCACCAGCTGAACGATCAGCTCGGGGCAGGCCTCCCCGCCGAACTGGTCGCAGCCGGCGTCCAGCACTTTCTTCACGCGCTCCGGACGGCTGAGGTCTTCCACGCCCCAGGCACGGGCCTCGCCGAACTTCGAGCTGGTGATGATGTTCCAGTCGGTGCACACCACCCCGTCGAAGCCGAGAGAGTCACGCAGCAGGCCGGTAATGATGTACTTGTTAAAGGCAAAGCCTACATTCTCGGGGGTCTGGTCCATGGGGATACCGTAATAGGGCATGATGGCGGCGGTGTGGGCGGCGAGGGCCCCTTTGACGAAGGGGATCACGTGGTAGGCGAAGTTATTGCCTGGGTATACCTCCTCCTTGCCGTAGGGGAAGTGGGGGTCTTCGCCGTCTTTCTGGGGTCCGCCGCCGGCGAAGTGTTTCGACATGCAGGCGACGCTCTCCCTGCCGAGAGTGTCGCCCTGGAAGCCCAGCACATAGGCTTTGACCATTTTAGCGGTCAGCTCTGCATCTTCGCCGAAAGTACCGTTGATACGGCCCCAGCGCGGCTCTGTGGCCAGGTCGGCCATAGGGCTCAGGGTGAGTCGCAGGCCCACGGCGCGGTACTCCTGACGGGCGATATCGCCGAAACGCCGTACCAGCACAGT
The DNA here is from genome assembly GCA_964649775.1 of uncultured Rikenellaceae bacterium. Classification (GTDB taxonomy): domain Bacteria; phylum Bacteroidota; class Bacteroidia; order Bacteroidales; family VadinHA17; genus DRPN01. The sequence continues at coordinate 2,901 of CAZYQV010000422.1, read as the reverse complement.
ATCGCGTGTGGCGGCCAGCCCCAGCGGCGAGGGCCACTGCGAGAAAGCAGGGGTGTAGATGGCGGCGCCGGGGTTGTTCTCCGTGCCGTGGCGCGGGTCGGTGGCCAGCGTCACGGGGATGCCCAGGCGTGTGCGCTCGGCCAGCCTCTGCAGGTTGTTATTGTAGCGTGCCATCACCGCCGCATCGTACGAGCTGAGCGTGTTGAAGCTGTTCATCAGCTTGCGGGCCACCATCTCCGAGGTGGTGGGCAGCATCAGCGACATCATCAGATCCATCATCCCTCCGGAGAAGACCGGCATATCTACAGGATCTCCCTGAGGCGTCATGCCGATCATCGTGATGAACATCGTGCCCGCCTTCTCCTCCAGCGTCATCTGCCGCAGCAGGTCCTTCACACGGTTCTCCACATCCTGCCGGGGGTCCTCATAAATGTCCAGCTTGCCGTTTTTGTTCAGGTCGCGGAACCGGATACCGTCGGCCGTGAGTACCGGCGCAGGTTCGCCCAGCAGCGCATAGTCGGCCTTTACCCGGTGACGCCGCTGACCGTATTTAAAGCCTGCATAAACAAGCAGGAGCACGAGAAGGAACAAAACAAGTTTTCCGAAGATCTTCAGTATCTTTTTCATGGGTGTGAGGGTGTAGATTGTGTTTATCAAAGGTACATTATTTAGTTGAAAAGTTGAAAAGTTGAGGAGTTGAAGGGTTGAAAAGTTAATAGATCATATCAAAGCAAAGAGGAGAACTGTAGGGACGACCCTGTGTGGTCGTCCCGGCGGATGATTGTTCTGTGAGATGTGATCATCGCCGGGAATGTATCCGTACGGTCATTTCCGGCACATTTTTTGCATATTTTCAGGATGTGTTAACTGTTGTTTTTCAATAGGGTTGCCTGACCAAGCCTTTATGTTGAACCAAAAACCTGAAAATATGAAAACCTTAGCGAGATCTGTTTTTTTGTTGCTGGCCCTTCTCGGACTGGCCGGTATGACCTCCTGTGAGAGAAACAATGGGGAGGGGGGCAGTGGAGAAGCGACCTTCTCTGTTTCCGTCCCCGACCAGACCTTAAAATCTGCGATGACGGACAGCAGTGAAATGAGTTCCTATCACCTGCTGATATCTGTCAAAGACATAAATGGTGAAATTGTTCTGGACAACGAACTGATACCGTTGTACCAGTTCGGGAACGGTTTTATCAGCGAAAAAGTGAAACTGGAGACGGGTCGTTATAAGCTGACCAAGTTCCTGGTTCTGGATCCGTCGGGCAAGGTGATCTATGCCACACCCAGGGAAGGCTCTCCGAAAGCATACCTGGTGAAGCATCCTTTGCCCATTCCCTTTGCGATCCATGAGGAGAAGGTGACGACGGTCACCCCCGAGGTGCTGCCGGTAGGCAACTCCAATCCCGGGGAGTTCGGGTATGTGAACTTCGGCATGGTGGTGGTGCGTCCCCTGCATTTCTTTACCATCTGTTACCTGGACAACCCCGAGGTGATGGCGCCGACGCGGCCTACCGACGCCCGTCTGACCATCTACGGGGAGGATGACTGGCATTATACTTTCCGTCTGCGGCCGAGGGTGAACCATCTGGTGATCCGCGGCGGATCGGATGTGTATGTTTTCGTGCTGGAGAAAGAGGGTTATGAGACCCAGAAACTGAAGTTCACCGCCCGGGAACTGGAGGCCACCACGCCGCGCGAGCCGCTGGTGCTGACGATCCCCTGGGGCGGCCATGAGTATAAGAAACTGGTGCTGCAGCCCGGGCCGGACAAAGGCAAAGATGCCATGATCACCGACCTGGATCCTGAGAAGAACTTCGGCGACCATAAATACTTCGAGACCACCTACCTCCCGGATTCGGTGCTGGACTGCATGCGTACCACGCGCAGCCTCATCTGGTTCGACCTGAACGAACTGCCCAAGTCGGCAGTGATCCACAGAGTGATCCTGAGGCTTTTCTATGACGCACCGGTGCCGTGGGACAGCACGGTCTTTGTCACGGACTCCTCGCAGGTGACGCCTTCCTGCCCCTGGTACGGCGGGGTGCTGCAGCGGATCATCGAGCCGTGGGACGAGCATAAGGTCACCTGGAAGACACAGCCCAAAACCAGCACGGTGGATCAGGTGTATATCTCACCCTTCCGCCCCTATGTGGCCAACTGCAACTTTATCAACGTGGACGTGACGCGACTCTTCCTGCCCACCGACGAGTGTGATTGCGGCCCGAACCACGGCATGCTCTTCCGTCTGTGGCCCGAAGAGAAATTCCCCGGGTTCCGCTTCGCCTCGAGCGACTATCCCGTGAAGAACATGCGTCCGGAACTGATCATCCTCTATACCATGGACCGGTAGAGAACCGGCGGACATAAAAGCAGAAAGCCGCTGCCCGGTGAGGTAGCGGCTTTTTTATGTGTCATCAGGCCGCTGTGCAGCCGGCCCTGGCATCCTGCAGATGCGTCAATTACCCGCGGGCACTCACGTCATTCATCTTCATCAGAGTATGCCGGACTTTGCGGGGCTTTGGCCGCCATAGCTCCGACGCAGGAGGAGCGACGGCGGAAGCCGACGAAGCCTACCTACGGTAGGTAGGCAATCCCAAAAAATTGGCACGCGTCTCTCTCGCATCATCGCTTCCTCCCTCCGGGAGGCAGGCATCGCTTTATCGCTTCATCACCCCTTCGCCCCCTTCAACTCCTCAACTTTTTTTATCAACAATCGCCGTATATCCTTCCCATTCGTACATATATTTTATAACTTTGTGATCCCATGAAAGAATGACTGCCGGATTTCCGGCATTTTTACACTAAAAACCTGTTGAATATGAAAAAAACTTTACTCATTGCATTTTTTGTTTTGATGACCCTGACCACCCTTCCTGTCCAGGCACAAGAAGATTGTTCCGA
>CAZYQV010000421.1:0-3121 GCA_964649775.1 uncultured Rikenellaceae bacterium | reverse complement strand
AGAAATCCCTCCGCGACCGGCATCCCGTACAAAGGAACCATCTACCCTCTTTGCTCTTTGCTCTTCGCTCTTCGCTCCCCTTCCCCCTCACTTCACCACCAGGGTCGTTTTCAGCCGTATATCTTCTGACGAGCTGCCTGCCATGATCCTGTATGTGCCGGTGTCGGGGGCAAAGCGTTTCGTCTCCGGGTGATAGACGGCCAGCTCCTGCACAGCCAGAGGGATGGTAACCACCTTTTCCTCCCCGCTTTTCACCATGACGCGCCGGAAGCCTTTCAGTGCCAGGCGCGGGCCTTCCTTGTCGGCGGGGTTATGCACGTACAGCTGCACCACCTCCTCGCCGTCGCGGCTGCCGCTGTTGCGGATGGTCACCTGCACCTGCACCGTGTCGCGGATGCCGGCATGCTGCGGGAGGACGATTTTTTCATAGTCAAAGGAGGTATAGCTCAGTCCGTAGCCGAAAGGATAGAGCGGCTCTCCCTCGAAGAAACGGTAGGTCCTCCCCTTCATGAAATAGTCGGTGAAGGGAGGCAGGTCATCCACGCTCCTGTAGAAGGTCACGGGCAGGCGTCCTGCCGGGTTGTATTGTCCCAGGAGGATATCGGCCAGGGCGTTGCCCCCCTCCTCGCCGGGGTACCAGGCCATGAGGATGGCGGGCAGGTGTTCGTCGGCCCAGTTGACTGCCAGGGCGCTGCCGCCGGTGAGCACCAGCACCACGGGTGTGCCGGTGGCATGGACAGCCTCGATCAGCTGCTCGTAGGGTGCCGGCATGTCGAGGCTGGTGCGGTCGCCGCCGCTGAAACCGTCGATATGCACCGGCATCTCCTCTCCCTCCAGACGGGGAGAGATCCCTGCCACGACGACGGCCACGTCAGCCTCCTTCGCCCTGGCCACCGCCTCCTGCAGGAGCTGTGCCCCTCCATTCTTTTTCTCCAGCAGACGCCACTCCAGACGCACGCCGGCATAGCCCTCTATCTCTGCATACTCTATCCGCAAAGGATAGTACTTCCCTTTCTCCACATCGACCGTGAACGACTTCACCTTGTTCACCTCGCAGGGCTGCCAGTTGTCCACCACCTTTTTGCCGTAGAACCATACGCGGCTGCGGTCATCGCTGACGATGCCTATCTCCACCTTCCCCGTCACGGGAGCTACAAAGAAGCCGCTCCACTGCACCGAGAAATGATCGGCAGGCACACCTTTGCCGGGAGATTTTATGTCCCAGTAGAAACGGATGAGCGTGTCCATCCTCACCATTGCCGGCACGCCTTTCAGCTCTTCGTTGTCGAAATAGGCACCGTCCATACCGTGTACCTTACTGCCGGCCGAGGGGGCCAGCATCTCCGGCTCCACGGGACGCATGGTGACATATTTCTCCAGCGGCTCCACCCCCCTGGCATAGAGTATCTCCGCCCTCTCTCCGAGGGCATTGCGTATCCCCTGCAGGAAGGTGACCGGACAGGAGGGTGTGCCGTGGTAGTTACCCACCAGGGCGTCATAGTCGTCGGCATAAGGACCTATCACGGCGATCTTCCTGATCTTTGTCCTGTCGAGGGGCAGGAGGCCGTCGTTCTTCAGCAGCACCATGCTTTTGCGGGCCACCTCACGTGCCAGATGGCGGTTTTTCTTTGTGTCGTTGGCCGTGATGGGTATTTTCTGGTAGGCCACCCGCTCCGGCGGGTCGAACATGCCCAGCAGGAAACGCGCTTTCATCAGTCTTTTCACCGACCGGTCTATATCTTTTTCTGTCAGGAAGCCCTGCTCCACCGCCTCCGGCAGTGTGGTATACTCCGTACCGCAGTCGAGATCACATCCGGCCTTCACGGCCATGGCCGACGCCCCGGCCAGCGAGGAGGCCAGGTGATGACCGGTCATGATGTCGTTCACCGCCCCGCAGTCGGAGACGACATAGCCGCGGAAGCCCAGCTCACGCCGCAGCACCGTGTCGAGGAGATAGGTGCTGGCGTTGCAAGGCACCCCCTTGTAGGCACTGTACGCCCCCATCACCGACCAGGCGCCGCCCTCACTCACCGTGGCACGGAAAGCCGGCAGGTACGACTCGTAAAAATCGCGCTCCGAGGTGACGGCATTGAAGCCGTGACGCAACGGCTCGGGACCGCTGTGCACCACGAAATGTTTGGGCGTGGCGATCACCTTGAAATATTTGGGATCATCACCCTGCAGTCCTTTCACGAAGGCTACGCCGATGCGCGACTCCAGGAAAGGATCCTCGCCATAGGTCTCCTGGCCGCGGCCCCACCGCGGGTCACGGAAGAGGTTGACGTTGGGCGACCAGAAGGTGAGGCCCTGGTATATGCCGTGTTCCCCTTTCCGGAAGGCCTCATGGTGCTTGGCCCGCGCCTCGGTAGAGATCACGTCGGCCTCACGCTGTATAAGCGCCGGATCCCATGTGGCAGCCATGGCGATGGCCTGGGGAAAGACCGTGGCTACGCCGGCACGCGCCACACCGTGAAGACACTCGTTCCACCAGTGGTACTCGGGGATACCCAGACGCGGGATGGCCGCAGCATGACTGGTCATCTGGCTCACCTTCTCCTCCAGCGTCATGCGGCTCACCAGGTCATCCACACGCTTGTCCACCGGCAAGTCAGGGTTCAGATAGGCAGGCTCCTTCTGCGTGTTGCAGGAAATCAAAAAGAACAGGAACAGAGAGAAAAATGATAAAGCTTTCATGGGTTTGTGGTTTGTGGTTTGTAGTTTGTAGTTCGTAGTTCGTGGTTCGTGGTTCGTAGTTCGTAGTTAGTGGTTAATGAGTTTTGAGTATCGAGTTGCGAGTTGCAAGTTAAGTTCGCATTATCGCATTATCGCATCATCGCATCATCGCTTCATCTCTTCATCGCCCTTTCAACTCTTCGACTTTTCGACCTTTTTGACCTCTTGGACTTTTATCTCATCCACAAAGATCCATGCCTTTTTCCCGGCCGACGGGTGCCAGGCAGGCAGGGTCCCGGTGTTCTTCGCGGTCACCCTGAGGTATCTCACCCCTCGTGCGCTGAGGGGGCAGGTAATGGTCTGCAGGAAGGTACCGTTCTTCTCCTGCGGGATGTGGTTCATCTCCCTGCACACATTGGTCCACTTTTTCCCGTCGGCCGAGACAGCT
>CAZYQV010000420.1:0-4573 GCA_964649775.1 uncultured Rikenellaceae bacterium | reverse complement strand
GACAGGGTCTTCCTCGAAGAGTATTTTGGCGACCGGGTGAACATGGAGGCCGTAACAAAAGACTATGATCTGCAGGTGACCCTTACCAATACGTATGATCATCCTGTGACGGGAGATCTCTCTCTGACCCTTCCTGCCCAGCTGACCACGCGTGACGGGGTTACAAAGAGCGTTGCGCTTCCTGCCGGGACCTCGCAGACCTATCATTTTGCTTTGCAGCCGTCGGCTGCAGCCATGGACCGTGCCAATCCCGTTGCGGTCCGTTTCAGGTGGGACGGCAAAGAAAAAAACACCCTGACCCTGCTGGAGCTGCCCCCGGCGATCTCTGTCCACAGGCTGCTGTACGGACATACCCCCGTGGTGGAGTATCCCGTGACGATCCATAATTATTCGCGCAAGACCTCTTTCCCGGTGAAAGTGGAGGTGGTGGATGCCGGCAACGAAAAACACGTGGTCTTCACTGCAAAACAGAAGTGCAGTATCCCGCAGGGTGATTTTAAAGACATGCTTTTCAAACTGAAGGTGCCGCCCGGCAACTATAAGGTGAAGGTGTCTGCGCTGGATGTGACGTACACCTCCCAGCTGGGGGTGGGGAAAGCTGAGGGCAGGCCTTATCTCTACGAGGTCGATCTCAACGGCGACGGTGTCAACGAGTACCGCATGGAGAACGACAGTGTGCGGGTGACCCTCCTAACCACCGGGGCCCGTGTGATCGAATATATTGTGAAGAGCAAGAATGACAATGTCCTGTTCAAGCTGTGGCCCGACAAACCTGTCGATGACAAGAGGCCTTTCCGCAAATGGTACTATTATCCTTTCGGAGGGTTTGAGGATTTCCTGGGACAGGCCAGTATGGAGACCCATCAGGTATATCATGCTGAGATCGTGAAGAAAGAGGGCGACTATGTGCGGGTGAGGATGTGGACCGACTATTACGGCAACCGTCTGGAGAAAACCTTCACCCTGTATGGGAACACGCCGTTGCTGGAGGTGCGCTTTGCCCTCACTTTCAAAAACCCCGAGGCAGACATGCTGGGACCGCAGCCCATGTTGTCGCTGGGAAAAAAACACGGGACGGAGGATGCCTTTTTTGTCCCGGAGAAAACGGGTGTCCATGAGTTCCACATGAAGCCCACGGGTCATCTGGGTCAGGCGTTCTTCGTGAAAGAGGGATGGAATGCCGGATATGACACGCAAGAGCATATCTCTTTTGTGGGGGCTTTCCCGGCAGACCAGCCGTTGTTCCTCCACATGTGGCAAAATCACGACTCCAACCATGATTCCCATTATTTCTATGCCGAGTTCCAGCCCTGGGTGCCTATCTTCCGGAAGAGCACCATGTATTTCTCCTATTATCTGTGGGGGGCTGCCGGTCCCTGGGAGAACGGCGTGAAATGGCTCAGGGAAAGGAACCTGATCACCACGAATGAAAAGTAAAACCATCCCCAAAAACTGCTTGTCATGAAAAAGTTATTGCTCCTCACCTTTCCATTGATCATGTTTTTGGCTGTCCTCCCTGTATCCGGGAAAGGGAGCACTACCCGTGAGCTGAAAATAAAAAAACTGGAGCTGGGGTATCCCTGTCCTGCTATTCCTTTTTATCATTTCCTGGCCGAGGTGGAGCTGCCGCAGCCCTCTATCATTGAGGTGGAGACGGCCGTGGACGGCCACTGGCTTCGCTTCAACGACCTGCACAAGGCCAATGAGATCACGGATATGAGCAAGCCGGCCCTGAGCCACCGTCCTCCTTCCGGTTACGGACTGTCGCTGGACGGCACCTTGTATAAAGAGCCACATATTGTCGGTTGGATGCAATGGGTGCCGGGACGGGAGTATGAGATCACCATCAAGGTGAGGGTGAAGAAACACATCAAGAAATCAAAGGATGATATCTTCCTTACGGCTGTCCGTAAAGTGAAAGCACCTGCCGGTGCGGCGGTGTTCGATCCTGCCTGGAAGAAGTACAAGGCGGTGGTTCTTTCGGAGACTGCCGGCATCGACCGCACCCGCGAGCCTGTGGAGGTGTTGTTGCCTTTCTATCCTGATGAGGCGCAGCACCTCAAGAGGGTGGTACGTGTGGTGGCTGTGGATCCGGTGACCCATGAGCTCACCGAGGTACCCAGTCAGGTGTATGATATCATGAAGTACATGAAGAAAGATGATCTCGACCCGGATGAGCACGGCAAGCCTACGCGTGACATCCCTTACTGGATGCCTACGGTCACGGCCCGTGTAGCTTTCCTGGCCGACGTGCCGGCACGCACCAGCAAGGTGTATCTGGTCTATTATGACAACGAAGATGCCATGGCCAAGATGTATGAGACCGACCTGCGGGTGCAGGGGGAGGCGCCCGGCCTGCGGATCGACAATGACAAGTTCACGATCGTGCTGCATCCCAACTCGGGTCATCTGGATCAGATCACGCTCAAGAGCCGCCCGGATTTCCCGCTCTATCACCGGATGGAGACCAACGGTGCCATCCACTGGAACCCCGGCGTATATGTGCCGCCGCGCCCCTGGACGCATACGGCCGACTGGAAGCCGCCGGAGCATGTCAGCTTCATGGCGGGTCCCGTGATCTCCGTGGCCGAGATGTGGGGACACCTGCGCGAGCTGCCGGAGGTGGATGCTTCCGTACGTTATCTGTTCTATCCCGGCGTGCCTTATTTCACCAGCTCTACGACCATGAGGATCAACAAAAGGGTCGACTGTATTGCCTTGCGCAATGCCGAGATCGTCTTTAAAAGAGAGTTGATGACCCATGCGGTCTGGTATGATGCCGTCCGTGACAGCGTGATCGTATATAACGTCAAGGACATGCCTGATCTGGCCGACCTCTTCCTCGAAGATGATGTGCCCTGGATCACTTTTTATAATGAGAAGACGGGCATCGGCTTTTGTGGCATCCAGCTCAGCTATGCCAATGCGGGCCTGGAGAACAGGCCCCGTCTGCTGAACCCGTACATGTACATTACGGCCGGACCGTGGATCTACTGGTCGCGGGCTTTGTCGCTGAGCTTCCTGGCCTCCAATATGCAGCAGGTGATCCCTGCCCTGAAAGGGAATTTCTTTTCGGAAAAATGGGCATATCTGGTATACGAGACCAATAAGGGCGACAAACCTTACGAGCCGGTCTATTACTGGGAGAAACGGCTCAGGAACCCTCTGAGGATACGGCTGGTGGAGGAGGTGGACGAGCGTGTGCCGCGGACGGTGAACGAGATCTTCATTGATGAGGGCAAGAGCGGCTGGGAAGGACGTGAGACCAGCACCCATGGTCACAAATAGTATGGACGGCATTAACTGTTTTCAACGAACCCAAAATCATAAGAAATGAGCAATCTTACCAGGAAGACCTTTTTTATGTTCTTTTTGCTGGTTTTTCTGCGGCCTGTTATGGCGCAGAATGCCGATCCTATCCGGCTGGATCCGAACATGACGCTGATACAGCCGGATTCCAATGGTATTGTCTGGCTGGATCCCATGAAGACGGGACAGCTCGACCTGGCGGGGTTTGAATGGATCGAAAAAGAGGGGAAGTACCGCCGGCTTCCCGAACACCCCCGGTGGGAGATACCTCCCTCGGTGGATGGTCTGGCCGACCATACTGCCGGGGGGCAGGTACGGTTCCGTACCGACAGCCGCAAGATCCTGGTGAGGGTGGAGTTGCTGATGGTCTCCAATATGTACCACATGCCTCCCACTGGCCAGAGCGGCTTCGACCTGTACATCGGGGATCATGGGGAGCAGCATTACTACAAGACCACACGTTTTGATCCGGACAGCATCCGGTATATGGCAGAGCTATATTCCTCGGACAAGAAGAAGATGCAAGCCTTCACGATCAATTTCCCTTTGTACAACGGGGTGAAAGTCTTGCAGATAGGCCTTGAAGAGGGGGCGCGTCTGAAGGCCCCTGAGCCTTTCCGCTTTCCCGGCAAGATTGTGATCTATGGTACTTCCATCACGCAGGGAGGGTGTGTGGCCCGTCCCGGCATGGCCTATTCAAATATTTTGTCACGTAAACTGGATGCCCGTTTCGTCAACCTCGGATTTTCCGGCAGCGGCAAAGGAGAGCCGGCCCTGGCGCATCTGATCGATGAGATCCCGGATGTCTCTTTTATCATCCTCGACTACGAGGCCAATGCAGGTGTTACCATACGCAATACGCTGGGGCCTTTCGTGGATATCCTCAGGGAGAAACACCCCGGGACCCCCATCCTGATCATGTCGAAGATCCACTATGCCCGCCAGGCAAAAGAGTACAGGAAGACTTACAAGGAGTATATTGCTCTGCGGGACTTCCAGCGGGACTTTGTGAAAGATCGCCGGAAAGGGGGAGATGCCCATATCTGGTTCCTCGACGGCTCGCAGGTGCTGGGAGAGGATTTTGGTGAGTGTGCCGTGGACGGGGTGCATCCTACCGACCTGGGGTCATACCGCATTGCCGGAGCTATGCTGGAGAAGATCAACTCCATCCTGGCGGAGGAAAAAAGATAAACATTTTCATTTAATACGGACAGATGAAAAAGGTCTTGTTGCTTTTCTTTCTGGCGGGGTCCCAGCTCTTTGT
>CAZYQV010000419.1:0-5704 GCA_964649775.1 uncultured Rikenellaceae bacterium | reverse complement strand
CCTCTCCCATCTGCTCCGGCGTCGACTCATACTCGCCGAACTGGTTGGGGAAGCCGGCGTTGGGATGGACACTCACCGGCAGGGAGGTGAGCTGTGCCAGCTCCTCGACGAAAGGCTCCAGCTCTTTGGCGCCGAGGGAGCAGTTGAGGCCCAGGCTGAAGAGACGCGCGTGGGAGACGGAGATGACGAAGGCCTCGAGGGTCTGGCCCGAGAGGGTGCGGCCGCTGGCATCCACCACCGTCACTGACACCATCACCGGCAGACGGCGTCCTTTCTCCTTGAAGACATCCTCGAGGCCGGCGAGCGCCGCTTTGACATTGAGGGTGTCGAAGACCGTCTCCAGCATCAGCAGGTCGGCACCTCCGTCGATGAGGCCCCGCGCCTGGCCGGCATATACCTCCCGCAGATCGTCGAAGGTGACGGCCCGGTAGCCGGGGTCCTCCACACGCGGCGAGATGGAGGCTGTCTTGTTGGTGGGGCCCATGGTGCCTATGACGTAACGGGGACGGGAAGGGTCCTCCTGCATGATCTTGTCCACAGCACGGCGTGCCAGCCGCGCCGCCGCCACATTGATCTCATACACCAGCTCCTCCATGCCGTAGTCAGCCAGCGAGATGCGGTTGGCATTGAAGGTGTCGGTCTCCACCATATCGGCGCCCGCCGCCAGGTACTTGCCGTGGATCTCACAGATGATCTCCGGCCGGGTGAGCACCAACAGGTCGTTGTTGCCCTTCTGCGACAGGGGATGGTCGCGGAAACGCTCCCCGCGATAATCCTCCTCCTGCAATCCGTACTGCTGGATCATCGTGCCCATGGCACCATCCATCACCAGGATACGCTCAGACAATATTTGTTTCAGTTTTTCTTCCACTTTTTTTACTCCGTTCATCTTATTCCGGTCGTCCGGCCCTTCAAAAATACGACATTCCCGGCTCTTATCGACATACACCACGGGAAAGGCCGCTGTTCCCGGCTATGCGAATAGCTCATTGCCACAGCGCATATATACGCCTTCGCAAAGTCTTTTCCGGACCTTCCGCATCACTCCTCTTCGAGGAACGGGCGGACGACCTCTGTAAGTTTTTCCGTTTCAACGAGGAAGCCGTCGTGACCATAGAGGGAATCGATCTCGCGGTAGATGCCCCGTTCCACATTTTCTGCCAGGAATTTCTGTTCGTAGGTGGGGAAGAGCAGGTCGCTGGAGATGCCCACGGACAACACCCGTGCTTTGATGAGGCTGAGGGCTTTTTTCTTTCCGCCGCGGCCCCGTCCCACGTTGTGGGTGTCGGAGAGACGCAGCAGGTGATAATAGGTATAGGCGTCAAAACGCCGTACCAGCTTATCGCCCTGGTAGTTCTGGTATGATACGGCCCGGAAGTCCGTCAGTCGGTCGTCGTCGTCCTGTTGTGTTTTGTTGTAGATGGTGTCGTTGCGGTAGCTGAGGAGGGCTATGGAGCGTGCGGCACGCAGTCCTTTGCTTCCTCCGCCGGGGATGTCCTGCTCAAAGGTGGCGTCGGCCTCTATGGCCAGGCGCATCGACTGGCTGAAGGCGATCCCCCAGGGAGCATACTGCACGCTGGAAGCCAGGAAAGCCAGACGCTGTATGAGGCCGGGGTACATGATGCTGTACTCCAGCGCCTGCTGGGCACCGATAGATCCTCCGATGATCATGCGTATTTTTTCAATGCCCAGATGACGACGCACCAGCTCAAGCCCCTCCACCACATCCCGGAAGGTCATCAGCGGGAAGGTACGGTACCACGGCCGGCCCGTATCCGGGTTCACCGACATCGGTCCCGTGGAGCCGTAACAGGACCCCAGGATATTGGCACATACCACAAAATACCTGTCGGTATCGAACAGCAGTCCCGGCCCCACCATGCCGGGCCACCACTCGGCCACGTCGGAGTTGGCCGTGAGGGCATGACATACCCAGATCACGTTGTCACGCGTCTCGTTGAGACGCCCCCACGTGTGGTACGCCACCTCCACGCCGGGCAGCGACCCGCCCGCTTCCAGGGGAAACGGCTTTTCGTATTTCAGACTCTCCAACGCCATTTATCAATCACTCGTTATTATCTTCTCTTTCAAACATCCCGCCGGCGACGGCCACGACAGGCACACAAAGAACGGCCGGCACAACCTGTCTGGATCAGCACACGATCACATACGAAGGCATCGGGATGGTGTCGCGGGAAAAATGCTCTTTCTTCATGATCTTCCGGTTCAATTTATCATCTCCCGGCAGCCCCCGGGGCGCTGCTGCCACTCCGCATAAGCAGACCGGGATTAGGTTTTAGCACCTTTCCCCGTCGCCGGGGGGGTTGCTAGAGGTTCGCAGAGCCTAATCTCTCCCCTCTTCTTAATAAATCAAACACCCTTTTTTTCAAAAGAATATTTGAAATAGTCTGCAAATCTACGCCCGTATGTTGAGATTTCCAAAAAAAATTCCTTTAATTGAAGGTGGATTTGGGAGTTTGAGAGTTTGATATCTTCTGCGAAGATGTTTGAGGGTCTGAAGGTTTGTCAGACATTTGCGCAGCAAATTGCAAACCGGGAACGGCAGAACAGGTAAAAAAGGCACACATGCACATAGCGATCACCGGCACGAGGGGCATTCCTGCCCGGCACGGAGGTTTTGAGACCTTCGCGCAGGAGCTGGCGCTCCGTCTCACGGCAGCAGGTCATGCGGTGACGGTGTACAACCCTTCGTTCCATCCCTGGTCACAGGCCTCGTGGGAGGGCATCCGCATTGTCCGGAAGGCGTGGCCCTCCACTCCTGCGGGGGTGTTGTGGTACGACCGGCTCTGCATGAGGGATGCTTACCGCCGCCGTCCGGACGTGATCCTCAACTGCGGTTACGGCAATGCCCTGTTCATCCGCAAAGACCATCCCGTGCCGGTGGTCACCCTCACCGACGGCCTGGAATGGAAGCGTGCGGGATGGCCGCCGCCGGCACGCGCGTGGCTGCGGGCGATGGAGCGGATGGCCGTACGGCGCAGCCGCCGCCTTGTCTCCGACCACCCGGAGATCGCCCGTCACTACCGCGACACTTACGGCACAGATACGCCGGTGATCCCTTACGGAGCCGCAATACCGGACACCGTCCCCCTGCCTGCCGGCACCACACCCGGCAGCCTGCTCGAAACATACCAGGTCGGCCACCACACCCCCGCGGCCGGCACTCCGGCAGAAAAGATCACCCCCGGCAACTATTTCCTCACCGTAGGCCGCTTCGTGCCGGAAAACAACCTGGAGATGATCCTGAAAGCATACAGGAGGACAGGGATCACCGCACCCCTCCTGGTCGTGGGCAACTACGGCAAACGCTACGGCAAACGGTTGAAAAAAGACTACGGTACCGGCAGCAACATCTTCTTCGCCGGCAGCATCTACGACAAGCCTCTCCTCGACGTGTTGCGCCGTCATGCCCGGGGCTACCTCCACGGCCACTCGGCCGGAGGCACCAACCCCGCCCTGCTCGAGGCCATGGCCGCCGGCAGCCTCATCGCCGCCCACGACAACCCTTTCAACCGCTATGTGCTGGGAGAAGGGGCTCCTTTCTTCTCTTCCGCAGGAGAGCTGGCAGAGCTGCTGTCACACTGGGACAGCTACCTGCAAAAAAAGAGAGAGATCACAGAAAAAAACCTGGAAAAGATCCGGAAAGACTATTCCTGGGAAAGGATCACAGACCTTTACCTGAAACTGTTCAGCTCCCTGCCACGCATTTCCTGAAACGGTCCCCGGAAGAACATATCCATTCAGGTGGCTTCAGGGTTCTCCCGGAGATGGTCTTTTGTATACCGGTGATTACCTGCCGGTTATGCCTCCCGGAAATCGTACCTGAATAAAAGTTTTTACAAAATAGTTGACGAATATTGCGGTATCCGCCTCATATTCCGGACATTACAAAATACCAACTACGTAGGCAACTACGTAGTTGTCTACGTAGTTACAATCCCTGCAACATGTTGTCACTTTTGAGGGGCTGGCAGGATCAGGTGGTCCTTTTCTTTCGTGGCCCTCACCGCATCCGCCAGGGGATTGAAACTGCAATCCGTCTGCGGGGGGGAGACCACCGGCTGTCCTGCACGTTTCACGAAGACGACATAGTCGTCCGGAGCGCCGCCATCGATGGTGAGGGTGTTGCCGCGACAGACGATTTTCACGTCCTGATACTCTCTGCCGCTGCCCGCAGGTTCATGGAAAAGCCATTCACCATCCTCCGGCGCATACAGCAGGATCACCTTTTTTCCTTTATATTTTTCAAGTGCCGGACATTCCAGTCCGTCCAGGTCGAAGGGGATCATGGCCCCTTTCCTGATAAACAAAGGACTTTCCTCCAGAGAGTACTCGCGCAGCACTTTGGCTCCGCCCTTATACTCCCTGCCGGTCCACCAGTCATACCACGGACCATTCTCGGGCAGGGTGATCTCCACGGCAGCACTGTCGGAGGTGATCGCCCTGAAAAAGAGATCTTCTCCCAGCAGATGGCTGTACTGTTCCATAGAGACGACCGTCATCCAGGGCTTACCGCCGAGGTGGTCTCCCACCAGGGCACTGAAGATGTAAGGCCGCAGGGCCCGGTGCATGTACACCAGGCCGCGGTAGATCGCTTCCGTCCCGGCATCATGGTACCAGGGGAGATGATTGGTGAAGGCCCCGTTGGCCCCGCCGTTGTCCATCATGGCCACCATCGCCCCAAACTGGGCATAACGGATGAACTGCTCTTTGCCGGAACGCGCCCCATAAAAACCGCCTATCTCACAGGCTACAGCACCATAGCCGGCGTTGACCGAGACGTAGATGTTGTTGATCTGTTTTTTCAGACCTTTCCAGTCGCCCGCAAAATCACCACACCAGCCGACACCTCCTTTGTCAATGGGTGCGGCATATCCTCCCTGATGGGAATAGGGGCGTGCCAGGATGATCCCTTCGGGATTTCTCTGCACGGTATAGTCGTACATGTGGGCATAATAGTATTTTTTAAATTCCCTTTTGGGGATACGTCCGATGTGTGTCAGCACCGTGTCCCCCGGCAGTGAATGTTCGCCCTGGTCCGTTTTCCATCCGTACACCCCCGGGACGAAGACCTTGTCGAGCTGTCTGTCCCACCATTCGCATGCTGCCGGGTTGGTGAAGTCGAGCTGCACCCCCATGCCTTTCCACCATTTGTATGGCTCTCCGTTGTTGACAGCAAACCCTTTCCTGATCACCTCGTCGTACGTGGGCGCTTTTTGCAGCGGCACATCCTTGCTTTCACTGTTGATGTTGCCGGTCATCCACAACAGCGTACGGACCCCGTTGCGCATGAAAAAACCGATCATCGAATCGGGCAGGGGATAACGGTTCCTGTCCCAGGTGAAGTCGTTATAGCTCATCTCCCACGGCGAGTCGATGATGATCCCGTCCACAGGGATCCTGCGCCCTAGATACCCCAGCACCAGCTGTTGCGCTGCTTCCTGCGTGTTGATACTGTCCTCCCAGACAAGATGACCCAACGCCCAGTAGGGCACCAGCGGAGGATTTTCTTTTGCGGCTGCCGGCGTTTCTTCCCCGCCGTTACAACCGGATATAATGGCCAGCATGATGATCACAACGGCCCCTGTCAGAGAACGGTAAAAATTTTTCCTGATCATTTTTTTCTTTTTTTATCCGGCACAAACCGGGTTTATTATATTTTCGCTTCCGGAACGAGCAAAGA
>CAZYQV010000418.1:0-3406 GCA_964649775.1 uncultured Rikenellaceae bacterium | reverse complement strand
AACCTTTGTCATTCTCCTGTCGGTGACGATCTTCATCATCGCCACGGTACCGGAACACTTCATCCAGG
Organism: uncultured Rikenellaceae bacterium; assembly: GCA_964649775.1. GTDB lineage: Bacteria > Bacteroidota > Bacteroidia > Bacteroidales > VadinHA17 > DRPN01. Next base: position 3,338 of record CAZYQV010000418.1, on the reverse strand, counting down.
AGCATCTCTGGAAGCATGTCATCCGCAAACATCTGTGGCGTATCTTCCTCTGGACATGGGGCACTTTCCTGGTATTGCTGTTCCTCGAGCAGTTCCTCCACGTCAACGAGTGGATCCGCAACAATGCGGCCTACATGATCCTGCTGGCCATCCTTCTCGGCATCATCCCCGAGTCGGGTCCCCACATGATCTTCATCACCCTCTTCGCCCAGGGACACATCCCTTTCAGTGTGCTGCTGGCCAGCTCGATCGTGCAGGACGGTCACGGCATGTTGCCCCTCCTGGCCGAGTCACGACGAGACTTCGTGCGTGTCAAGCTGATCAATATGGCCGTGGGAGCGATCATCGGTTACGGGCTGTTGATGCTGGGAGGATGAGGAAGCCCGAAGCCTGACGCCTGAAGCTCGAATGAACGACGAAGGACAATCGATGAAGTATAAAATGAGAACTGATTCTTTTTTCTTATTTTTGATTCTTAATAAAGTTTTCAGAATAGAACCTGGTGCCGGCAAAGATTGTTTATGATCACATTTGAGATAGTTCTCATATTTCTTGTTCTGATCTTCATTATTGTGTCCTTATACACAGGACTGCTGGGACCGGCATTTACTTTTGTCATCGGCGTCGTGGTCCTGGGTATTTTTCGCGTTCTGACGCCCCGCGAGATACTGAGCGGTTTTGCCAACGAGCAGGTGATGATCATCATCCTGTTGTTGCTTGTCGGGGAGGTGATCCGCAAGACGGCCATCGCCGAGCTGATCTTCGACCGTTATTTCCGCAAGGCCCGTTCATATAACGGCTTCATGAGCCGCATGATCTTCATGGTCTCCCTTTTCTCTGCCTTTCTGAACAACACCCCGCTGGTGGCGGTGATGATGCCTTATGTCCGTACCTGGAGCAAGCGTTACAACATCTCCCCTTCCAAGCTGCTCATCCCCCTTTCCTATGCAGCCATCCTGGGAGGTACCTCCACCCTTATCGGCACCTCCACCAACCTGATCGTCAATGGTATGGTCACCGACCAGAACATCATCCCGGGCCTGCCCGGTCTGGGTATCTTCGACTTTGCCTGGGTGGGCGTGCCCATGATCATCATCGGGGGTATCTACCTCTTGCTTGTCGGCAAAAAACTGCTGCCCGCCCGTAAGGCCACAGAGGAGATGACAGACACCAGCATACGTACTTACTTCGTCGAGGTACAGATCAAAAGCAACTCCCCTCTCATCGGTCAGACCATCGAGGAGTCGGGACTAAGGAACCTGCCGGGGCTCTATCTGATCGAGATCCACCGCATGGGCAAAAAGATCTTCGTGGTCTCCAACAACCTCGTCCTGGAAAAAGGTGACAAGCTCACCTTCGCCGGCGAGAACAACCAGATCTCCCTGCTCACCAAGAGTGAATATGGTTTTTCCATCCCTTCGGCAGGCATGCTGCAGCGTGAAAAACACGCCAACCTGCTGGAGATCGTCATTTCCCCCAACTCGTCGATGATCGGTAAGCCGTTGCGCGATATCAACTTCCGTGCCCATTTTAATGCTGCTGTCATCGGCATCTACCGCAATCAGGAGACCCTCCCGCCCCGCATACGCGACACGGTGCTGCAGGCAGGTGATGTGCTTCTCCTCTATGCCACCAAAGATTTTCTTTCTCTCTCCCGCAACACCCATGACTTCTACTTTTTCTCCAAGGTGAAGGAGATCGAGCGCGTGGAGAGTTACAAGATAGCCATCCTGCTGGGGCTGCTGGCCACCATCATTATCCTCTCGGCGTTCAAGCTGATCTCGTTGCTCATGGGGCTGGTGGTACTGCTGATGGTCATCCTCATCATGAAGATGGCCAACCCGAAGGACCTGACCAAAAGCATCGACTACAACCTGGGGTTGATCATCGTCATGGCGCTGGCGCTGGGCACAGCCATGATCAAGACCGGCGCCGCCGGTCTGCTGGCCCGTTATGTCATCAACCTCCTCATCCCTTTCGGAAATGTGGTGCTCCTCACCGGCATCTACCTGATCACTGCCCTCATCGCCGCCTATGTGACCAACATGCCGGCCGTAGCCATCATGTTCCCCATCTCTCTCTCTGTGGCGATGCAGTTGCATCTGCCCCCCACCCCCTTTATCCTCGTGGTGGCCTATGCCGCCGCAGCCAACTTCATGACCCCCGTAGGCTACCAGACCAACCTGATGGTCTACGGTCCCGGCGCCTACCGCTTCAAAGACTATTTCCGCATAGGCTTTCCACTGACCTTCATCTACATGGTCGTGGCCATCACCATCCTCAGTCTTAAATACTTTTGACGTATGACGCACACACACAGGAACATTCCCGACACACATATCCTCACCGCCCTGCGGGCTGCTCTCCTCGCCGGCGAAGCTATCCTGGAGGTATACACAATGAAAGACCGGGAGATCACCACCAAGGAGGACAACTCTCCCCTCACCCTCGCCGACCGCCGTGCCGACACCATCATCAAAGAGCAGCTGGAGCCGACAGATATCCCCGTCTTCACGGAGGAGAGCAGCAGCACGCCTTATGAAACAAGAGAGAAGTGGCAGGAGTACTGGCTTGTCGACCCTCTCGACGGCACCAAGGAGTTCATCAAAAAGAACGACGAGTTCACGGTGAACATCGCCCTTATTCGTGACAACCGGCCCGTCTTCGGTGTGATCTACCTGCCCGTTTTCCGTCAGCTCTATTTTGCCATGGAAGGGAAAGGGTCTTACCGTCTGGACAACATTGATCCCGCCAGCTTCCTGGAGGAGAAGGACCTGGCGGTGATCACCGGCAAGGCTGTACGTCTGCCCGACGCGCCGCACAACGACCGTTTACGTATCGTCGTCAGCCGCTCCCATCTCTCTCCCGAGACGAAAGCGTTCATTGAAGAGACGCTGGGACCCGGAGCGGATTACGAGATGATCTCTGCCGGCAGCTCGCTCAAGTTCTGCCGTGTAGCCGAAGGAGCGGCCGACCTGTATCCCCGCCTGGCCCCCACCATGGAGTGGGACATCGCCGCCGCCTGCGTGGTGGTCACCGAGAGCGGAGGACACGTCACCCAACCCGACGGCTCCCCCATACGCTTCAACAAAGAAGACCTCCACAACCCCTGGTTCGTCGTGACCTCCCGGAAAATGTACAAAAAGATCTTCTCATGAACCAGCCGGCAGCCATGACACCCCGCGAAAGGATCCTCTCCGCCATCGCCCACCGGCAACCCGACCGTGTGCCGGTGGACTTTGGTTCCACCCCCAGTTCGGGGATCTCGGCCATCGCCTACGGCAATCTGATCCGTCACCTGGGCTATGACGACCTGCCCGTGCGGGTGTACGACGTGG
>CAZYQV010000417.1:0-6305 GCA_964649775.1 uncultured Rikenellaceae bacterium | reverse complement strand
TCTGACGGAGACGCACCTCCAGGTCGGGATGGGCGTTGGGCAGGATGTAGGTACGAAAGATCCCGGAAAAAGGCTGCGTAAGGGAGTCTTCCAGCAAGCTGGAAGAGCGTATGGCGATAGGATCTTTTATCCTCTCCAGGTAAACACGCAGCTTGGCCTCCAGCTCGTCGGTGATAGTAGCCTCCACAAACCGCTTCTGCAGAGCCTCGTAGTCCTCCTCCTTCACCGCATACTCGCGAAGATGGTTGCTGTCCATGAAGATGTCGAACTCGTCGGTGCCCACGATGGCGGTGCGGGGGGTACGTATGTTGATCTCCGACACCAGGCCGGACAACTCAAAGCGGTAGATCAGCGTGTTGGTGAAGGTGAGTCCGCGTCCCTTGCCCCCCAGCGAGCCGGAGGCCATGCTCACAATGTTTTTCTCATCCAGCACCGCCTGCTGGGTGAAGGGCACCAGCTTGCCACGGTCCTGCTCGCTGCGCCGCTCACGTACCACCTGGACAAGGAACTCGCGCAACTCACGTATATTGTTGAAGTCGGAGACCTTCAGCGGGTTGATGATGCGGGCGATGCGCGTCTCACCGCGGGCCATGAGCCAGAGGGAGAAATGGTTCTTCATGGCATGGTAGGCCAGCGAGTCCTCGGGGATGGTCTTCAGGTAGTCTTCAAACTCATCCATCGACCGGGCTACGGCGATCTCGTTGCCATCCTTGTCGCGATAGACAAAATGACCGAAGCCCAGGTAATAGTTGATAAAATGACGCAGGTCCTGGAAGAGGGTCTCTGAGTTTTTGTCAATGAAATTGGCATTCAGCTCGCCCGCCAGTTTCTGGTTGATCAGCTCGTACGACTGCAGGATGAGTGGCAGGGCTGGCATCTGCTTCCGGATATACTTCAGCAGCTCATAACCTGCCCGGCTGTACATCCTGCCGTTGCGCGGGAAACGGGCATCGGAGATCACCCCCAGCAGGTAGCTGCGGTAACGGTCGACCATCTCCATGGCTTCCTCGTAGGTGGTAGCCAGCAACACCTTGGGACGCGCACGCAGCTTGAGCACCTTGTAACGGTCGTCCATCCCCACATCCTCGATGAGGCTGCGTGTCTGCTCCAGGATCGTCGTATAGAGGACCGGCAGGTAACGGGAGAAATATTTGGTGTTGTCCTCCACCAGCAGGATGATGCGTGTATAGGCGATGCGCGTGTCGTTGGGGGCATTCACCCGGTCTTCCAGCAGCTTGACCATGGCAAAGAAAACCTTCGAATCACCGTTCCACACGAAAAAGTGGTCGTAAGGCTCCAGACGCCGCAGCTCATGACGCACCAGGGGGATATCGTTGTTGTTGTTCAGCAGCAAATAGACCGGCAGATACGACCACTGCTTTTTGATGCGGCGGTACAGATGGATGGGAGTTTTTTTGTCTGCCCCCAGCATGATGATCACCAGGTCAAAAGGTTTCTTCTTCAGCCGCTCCATGGCCTCCTCGCCCGACGAGACGGCCGTAATGCGCGGGATGGAGGTGAGATTGAGCTGGTGGTACTCCCCCAGGATATGGTCGGAGAACTGTCCCTCCCCCTCAATACTGAAAGCATCGTACAGGCTGGCCACCAGCAGGATCTCTTTCACCTTGAAAGGCATCAGGTCGTGGAAGATATCCCTGTCGGAATTGTGTTTGTCGAGGAAGAGCTGCAGCAGCTTGCGGCTTGTCAGCTTCTTCTCAGGAACGGCGGACACCGTCTCCCTGTTGCGGTCCTGGTCGAACACCGCCCTGCTCTTCAGCCTGTCGAGCCAGGGGGAGATCATGCGGGCAATCTCCTCTATAAGGATCATATCTTCGTGGACGACCACCTCCGTCTCCTCCCCCTCCGGGAGATAGTCTTTCGAATAATAAAGGGTGATGCTCCCCGTCTCGCCGTCGAGGGTCTGGAACTCCGTAGTGATGAAGGTAGCCGTTATCTCAAAGTCGGGGGAATCGTATTTCCTGTTTTCATAGATGATACGTACACTCACCCCGCTGGGGAAGACCGAATATTTCCTGATCAGGAAGATCAGCTGGGCGAAGGTGTCTGCCGGAGAACGGTTCTGCCGGAGAATGTCGGCAGCTTCGTTCAGGTATGCCAGCTCCTCGAGCTGTAAGGTTTTCTCGGCAAGTACTTTCCTTATCTTCTTTTCTTCATCCCTCAGGTCCATAATGTGTACGATTCAGGGTAAGTAAAGATAACGCTTCCGGACATAAAAAAAAAGGCATTCCTGCGAATGCCTTTCCCCTGTTCCTGATGGTCTCTTATTTGACCTCCCACGTATTGCCGCTGTGCAGGAGATCTTTCATGTTCTTTATTTTCGACTGCTCCTTCACTTTCTCTATCTGGACATGCACGGAGGTGTCGTAGGTGGGTGCCGCCACATTGCGTATCACGCCGAGGGCCACGGGATAGCTGGGCCATTTCATGTTGACCAGCATCATGTGGAGACCCGGATTGTTCACCTTGCTGTCGTGCACCAGCAGGTCTTTCTCGGTAATACCGTTCTCACCCAGTTTCACCACTTTCAGCTGCATACCGTCAAGCATAAGCCCCTTGTCACGTTCTTTGCCGAAGATCATGGGCTCACCGTCACGCAGCACGATCTGGCGGTCTTCCTTATGCTCTTTGTCGGTGATATCGAAATAGGCCCCATGGTTATAGATCACACAGTTCTGCAGGATCTCGACCACCGAGGTCCCCTCATGACGGGCAGCCTCCATGAACACCTCGACACTCAGTTTGATGTCGTTGTCGATGGTGCGGGCGAAGAATTTCCCCTGGGCACCGATGACCAACTCGCCGGGGTTGAACGGCGGCTCCACGGTGCCATAGGGAGAGGTCTTGGTGACCTGTCCTTTCACCGAGGTGGGGGAATACTGTCCTTTGGTGAGGCCGTAGATACGGTTGTTGAAAAGAAGGAGGTTGATGTCCACATTTCTCCGAACGGTATGTATGAGGTGGTTGCCGCCGATGGCCATGGCATCGCCGTCACCGGTGATGGTCCACACCGACAGGTCGGGGTTGGCCACCTTTACACCCGTGGAGATGGCGGCAGCCCTTCCGTGGATCCCGTGGAACCCATAGGTAGCCATATAATAAGGAAAACGGGAGGAACATCCGATACCGGAGATGACGGCATACTTCTCTTTGCGTATCCCCAGCTGGGCCATGGCCCGTTGTACACTGCTCAGGATGGCATGGTCACCACAGCCGGGGCACCACCGTACCTCCTGATCACTCTTGAAGTCTTTGGGCGAATATACTACTTTGTTCTCTTCTGTTGACATGATTCTATTCCTCCAGTAATTTTATTGCAGCTTCTTTGATCTCGGCCACGGTGAAGGGCAATCCCTGCACCTTGTTGAGCTTGTGATATTCGTACTCCGGAAAGTTCATCCTCAGGTAGTTGGCGAACTGTCCCAGGTTGAGCTCACACACCAGCAGTTTTTTGAACTTGCCGAGGACCTCTCCGCTGTTGGCAGGGAGCGGGTTGATATAGTGGAAGTGGGCCAGTCCCACTTTCTTCCCTTCGGCCTTCAGCTCTTCCATGGCCGACACCAGATGACCGTATGTGCTGCCCCAGCCGACGAGCAGCAGGTCGCCTTCCTGGCTGCCTTCTACCTCCTGCAGGGGGATATCATTGACGATCTTCTCCACCTTTTCGGCCCGTATGTGGGTCATCACCTCGTGGTTGACGGGATCGTACGACACATTTCCTGTGTTCTTGTCTTTCTCGAGTCCCCCGATCCGGTGTTCCAGTCCCGGTGTCCCGGGGACAGCCCATCCTCTGACAAGCGTCCCTGGATCACGGCTGTAAGGCATATAATTTTCCGTCCCTTCCGGCACGATGGGAGGCTTGATCTCGGGCAGGGTATCCATGTCGGGTACTCTGAAAGGCTCGGAGCCGTTGGCCAGAAAGCCGTCGGTCATCAGCACCACGGGGGTCATGTGCTCGAGTGCCAGCCGCGAGGCCTCAAAAGCATAATGGAAACAGTTGGCCGGCGTGCTGGCGGCCACCACGGCCACAGGGCTCTCGCCGTTGCGGCCCCAGAGCACCTGCATCAGGTCAGACTGCTCGGTCTTGGTGGGCAGGCCCGTGGAGGGTCCTCCCCGCTGCACATCCACCACCACCAGCGGCAGCTCGGTGATGACAGCCAGCCCCAGCGCCTCCGACTTGAGGGCCAGCCCCGGCCCTGAGGTGGTCGTAGCCGCCATCAACCCGGCAAAAGCCGCACCAATGGAGGTGGTGATGCCGGCGATCTCATCCTCGGCCTGCACAGTGATCACCCCCAGGTCCTTGCGCAAAGCCAGCTCCTCCAGGATGCCGGTGGCAGGCGTGATGGGGTAAGAGCCCACAAAAAGCTGCAGACCGGATTTCTCGGCCGCGGCGATCAGTCCCCAGGCGGTGGCCGTATTGCCGTTGATATTGCGGTAAACGCCTTTCTCTATCTCGGCAGGCTTGACCACGTAAGTGGAATGCAATGCCTCGATGGTCTCGGCATAGTAGTAACCGGCTTTGAGCACTTTCTCGTTGGCCTCGACGATCTCAGGCTTGCTCTTGAACTTCTGATGGAAAAAGTCCTCGGTATATTTGAGGGGTCTGTTGAACAGCCAGTAGATCATGCCGAGGGCGAACATGTTCTTCGACCGCAGGACGGTCTTCATATCCAGCCCCATATCTTTCAGTGCCTCCTTGGTCAGCGAGGTGATGGGCGCCGGGATGACATTGTAGTCCCCCAGCTTCTCCTCGGCGATGGGATCCTCCTGGTAACCGGCCTTCTGTATGTTCTTGGGGGTGAAGTTGTCCCGGTCGTAGATGATCGTGGCCCCCGGCTTGAGCCAGCGGGCATTGGCCTTCAGCGCCGCAGGGTTCATGGCCACCAGCACATCGGCCAGATCGCCAGGCGTCCGTATATCGGAATGACCGATATGCACCTGAAAACCGGAAACACCGCCGACAGTGCCCTGCGGGGCCCTGATCTCGGCAGGATAGTCCGGAAAAGTGGCAATGTCATTGCCCAACAATGCCGCCGTATTGGAGAACAAGGTCCCCGTCAGCTGCATCCCGTCGCCCGAATCGCCCGAAAACCGGATCACTACATCATCGAGCTCAATTGGTTCTTTCTTTTTAGTCATGAATGAAATTTTTTATACCTATATGTTAAATGCATATAGACCCTCCGGTCTTATATGCATTCCCTGACCTCTCACAATCCTTACACGGCAAAATTAAGGATTTTATGTTACGGCAACTCTTAAAACAACATGTTTTTTAATATTTTTTTACCTTTCGAAAAGAAATAAGGGATCCGTCACAAATTAACTTACTTATTTATGATTATCAAAACTGTCCGGGGGAAGACCCCGCTCATCGGGAACAACTGTTTCATTGCCGAAGATGCCACGATCATCGGGGATGTGGTGATCGGTGACGGGTGCAGTATATGGTATAAGACGGTCATCCGCGGGGATGTGAACTATATCCGCATCGGCGACCGCGTCAACATCCAGGATGCCTGCGTACTGCATACCACCTACCGCAGGACCACCATCCTTCTGGGGAATGATGTCTCGGTAGGACACCGCGTCCTCCTCCACGGAGCCACCGTCGAAGATGAGGTGCTCATCGGCATGGGAGCCATCCTGATGGACAATGTGCATGTGGGCCGGCGCTCGATCATCGCCGCCGGAGCCCTCCTGCTGGAGAACACGAAGGTGGAACCTTACAGCATCTGGGGCGGCCTCCCCGCCAAAAAGATAGGAGAGGTCACCGAAGAACAGGTGGAGCAGCTGATCCTCGCCACCGCAAAGAACTACATGAAATATGCCCGATGGTATATGGAAGGATGAAAGTTGAACAATGGCCGGTTATCGTTCATCGTTCCAAAGGTTTTTTTTCTGCAGGTTGATCTTCTCCTCGAAGAACATGCCGGCGATCTTCTCGAAGTAAGAGGTATAGTCGGAGACATAAAAAACATCTTGCGCCGCTCCCCGTTCCTTTCTCATCAGTCCTTTCTCTTCCAGCATCTCCCGCAGACTGCGGGCCACGATGGCGGCCGAGTCGAGCACCTCGACGGAAAAGTTGTAGAACTTGCTGATCTGGTTCTTGATGATGGGATAGTGGGTACATCCCAGGATAAGGGCTTCGACCGAGCGTATAGGCTCTTTTGAGAGGTAAGCCCGTATGATGGCGTTGCTGATGTCGTCGAAGATAAAGCCCTCCTCGATCATCGGTACGAAAAGAGGGGTGGCCAGGGAGATCACCTCCGCTTCCGGTGTTTTCT
>CAZYQV010000416.1:0-5752 GCA_964649775.1 uncultured Rikenellaceae bacterium | reverse complement strand
TAGACGGCGACGGAGAGGGTCTTTTTGGCCTCTTCCTGGCCGATGACGTATTCGTCGAGGAATTTCTTGATCTCGGTGGGCTTCAGCAGCTGGATGTCATTGACGTTGAAGCTGCTGTGGCCTTTGAGCTCCTCCTGGAGGATGCCGTAAGCCTGTTCGATGCAATGGTCACAGATGAATCCGCTGATCCCCGAGATGAGGAGGTTGGTATCTTTTTTTTCGCGTCCGCAGAAAGAACAGCGTTCCATGGGACCGGAGTTTTGTTTCATAACAAATTTACAAAAAATCGATGAGGGGAAAAAGTTTCCCCTTACCGTTATTAATATTTAAAAAAAGCGATAGCTGAAATTATTTTTTTCCGTTGTTGCGCACGAGCACCTCGTCGATCATGCCGTATTTTTTGGCTTCTTCGGCCGTCATCCAGAAATCCCTGTCGGCGTCTTTGGCCACTTTCTTGATGGAGTTGCCTGAGTGGTCGGCGATGATGGCATAGAGCTCATGGCGCAGTTTGACGATCTCGCGTGTGGTGATCTCGATGTCGGAGGCGGGGCCCTGTACGCCGCCCATGGGCTGGTGTATCATCACGCGGGAGTGTTTCAATGCCGAGCGTTTTCCTTTGGTGCCGGCACATAGCAGGATGGCGCCCATTGAGGCGGCCATGCCCGTGCAGATAGTGGCTACGTCGCAGCCTATATACTGCATGGTGTCATAAATGCCCAGGCCGGCATATACCGAGCCGCCGGGGGTGTTCAGGTAGATCTGTATGTCTTTCCCCGGGTCGGCCGACTCGAGGTAGAGGAGCTGGGCCTCCACGATGTTGGCCACATAATCGTCGATGGCCAGGCCTACAAAGATGATGCGATCCATCATCAGACGGGAGAAGACATCCATCGAGGCTACGTTGAGCTGTCTCTCCTCGATGATCGTGGGGGAGATGTAGTTGTTGTACACCTGGGCGTATTTCTCGAGACCGAGAGAGTTGATGCCCATGTGTTTTGTGGCGTATTTCTTGAAATCGTCCTGTATGTTCATATCCTGATATTTTTGAATGGTACCTGCAAAGGTAGCAACTATTTCTTTTCTTTTTCTTTTTTATCCTCGTCGAGCATTTTATAGAATTTCTCCCTGGAGATCTCTTTCTCATCCAGCTTGATGACCGTCTTCAGGTGGTCGAACACCTTGTTGTTGAGGATGGCCGAGACGATGCGGTTGTACTCGTCCTCTTTCTTGAGGATGTCTTCGGCATACTGGGCGATCTGTTCGTCGGGCAGGTATCCCAGGCCGTACTGGCGGAACTGCTCACGGGTGACGGCCATGGCGTACTCTTTGATCTCCTCCTGTGTCACCTGTATGCCGGCAGCTTCGGCGATCTTGTCACGGATGATCTGCCAGCGCAGGTCTTCGAGGAAGAGGTCGAACTCTTTTTCGATCTGCTCGGGGGTGAGCTTCTCTTTGTTGGCGGCGATCAGCCATCTCTTGAGGAACTCTTCGGGCAACGGGATGTCGATCAGGGAGAGCAATTTTTTCCGTGCGTCGCTCTGGTATCTGGAGTTGCTCTCACCGTCGAGCTGGTACTGCAGCGACTCTTTGATCTTTTCCACGAACTCCTCGTGGCTCTTCACCACATCCTTGCCGAACATCTTGTCGTAGGTCTCCTGGTTCTCTTCGGCTTTCTGAAAACGGCGGATATCCTTTATCTCAAAAAGAAAATGGGGTTTCACGCCTTCCATTTCCTCTTTTGTGATCTTCAGGGTGCTGAGACGCTCTTCTTCTTCGGGGAGGGCGAGGGCGATCTCGAGGAGGATCTTGTCGCCTTTTTTCCTGCCCAGGAGGGATTTTTTCGTTTTTTCGTCTTTGATGGCCGGTATATTGATCACGGCGTTCTCCACGCGGATACCGTTTTCCACGGGGTTGCCCTCTTCGTCGCTCTCGGTGAGGATGCCTTCGAGCATGTCCTCTTCACCTGTCTCGTCGACGCTTCCCATCTGCCCCAGCTGGGAGAGGTAACTGTCGATGGTCTGCTGCAGGATCTCATCATCTACCTTGATCTTGTAATAAGGCACCCTGATCCTCTTGGAGAGGTTGATCTCCGGCTCGGGGGCCAGCCCCAGGTCGACATAGAAACGGAAAGTATCGTCTTTTTCCCAGTCGAACTCGTCTTTTTTCTCCTCGCTGGGCAGGGGCTCTCCCAGCACATTGAGCTTGTTGTCGCGGATGTACTGTGTCACCGACTCGTTGAGTATTTTGTTGACCTCGTCGACGAGCACGGGCGTGCGGTACATTTTGCTGATAAGGCCGAAAGGCACCTTGCCCGGGCGGAAGCCTTTCAGATCGGCTTTTTTCCGGTAGTCGCGGAGGATCTTCGTCACTCTTTCTTCGTAATCGTCGGGACCGATCTCCACATTCAGTGTTACGTTCAGATCGCCGGTGTTTTCCTGTGTAATGTTCATCTGTTTATATAAATATTGTTTTTGTTAAAAAAACCGCTCCATGGCGGTTCATCCTGTTCATGTTCTTCGTTTCGTGCGGATGAAGGGACTCGAACCCCCACGCCCGAAGGCATCAGATCCTAAGTCTGACGCGTCTACCAATTCCGCCACATCCGCAAAATTGCCGCAAAGTTACGAAAAAATTCCGGGATGGCCATGCAGGGTAATATGGGTTATAAAGAGAGTTTTGTGGCGGGTGAACGCCGGAAATTTTGTATCTTTCAGCTACGGTGGAGGGGGAACGTACGGAGCGAGGATATTGTTGAACAATAAAGTCATGAAGTCATGAAAAGCGTATGCGTTTTACTGCAGGTGTTCCTGCTGATGACGGTTGCCGGCTGTGGGCGGACGGACGGCCAGGGGCGTCGTGAGGAGAAGCTCAAGGAGCAGAAAAGCAGGGAGGTCTATATCGACACGGAGCGGCTGGAGAAGCTGTGGGTCACGCGGCCGGAGCTGAGGATCCCGGAGAGTGTCCTGTATGACGGGGCGCGCAATGTGATCTACGTCTCGAACATCGACGGCAAGCCTTCCGCAGCCGACGGCAGGGGTTTTATCTCGTTGCTGGGGCCCGACGGCAAGGTGACGGAGCGGGAGTGGGTGAAGGATCTGGATGCTCCGAAAGGTCTCGGCATGTACGGCGACACACTGTATGTCTCGGACATACGGTCGCTGGTGGTGATCAGTATCCCGGAGAAGAAGATCATTGCCCGTCATACCGCCCCGGAGGCGGTGTTCCTGAACGATGTGGCGGTGGCCCCTGACGGCACGGTCTATGTCTCTGACATGGGTGCTTCGGCCGTCTACCGCCTGAAAGAGGGCCGGTTTGTCCGGTGGCTCACAGATAAAAAGCTCAAGAGCCCCAACGGACTTTTTGTGGAGGGCGACCATTTGCTGGCAGGGCTGCAGGACCGCATAGTGAGCATCGATCTGCGTACGAAAAAGGTCAGTGACTATATCCTCCATACCGGGAGCATTGACGGCCTGGAGGCCGACGGGAAGGGCAACTATCTCATCAGCGACTGGAAAGGGCATATCTACCTGGTCAACACCCGCGGAGAAAAACGGCTGTTGCTGGATACCACCCCCATCAACATGCAGGCTGCCGACATCGATTTTGTACCGGGGTCCTCTACTTTACTGGTGCCTACCTTCAACAACAACCGGGTGGTGGCGTACAGGGTGAAGTAGAAGCTCGAAGCTTGATGCCTGAAGCTCGAATGAACCACGAACCACTAACTACGAACTACGAACTACTAACTACTAACTACTAACCACTAACTACTAACCACGAACTACTAACCACGAACTACTTAACGAATTCGATCGTCAGGGGGTAGTGCCACAGTTCGCCGTTGCCGGCTTTGATCCCTCCGACGATCGGGAAGATAAGGGCCAGCAGGGCCAGAACGATCAGCAGGGGAAGACCGATGATCAGGAGGGTGAGGATGGCAGCCACGACAAGATAGATCGTCAGGCTGATCATCCAGTTGACGATCATTTTGCCGTGGCGGTCCACTTCGGGAAAATCGTCTCTGTTGGTGAGCCACATGACCAGCGGCAGCACCAGTCCGGCATACGGCAGGAGGAGGCCGGCCAGCTGGCTCAGGTGGAGGAGGGTGAGGAAAGAAGGCATATCCATGCCCCAGGGTTTTTTCTCGGGGGCGGGGGACGGTGTGCTGGTTCCGGGATCCAGGACTTCCATGGTATTATAGGTTTTACGGGTTTCTTCTGAGCTCGAAGTTTTTGCCGAGGTAGACCCTCCGCACATGTTCGTCTTCGGCCAGCTCGTGGGCCGTGCCGGCCTTCATGATCTTGCCCTCATAGAGGAGGTATGCTCTGTCGGTGATCGAGAGGGTCTCATGCACATTGTGGTCGGTGATGAGGATGCCTATGTTCCGGTCTTTCAGATGGGCGACGATCTCCTGGATGTCTTCCACGGCGATGGGGTCGACGCCGGCGAAAGGCTCGTCGAGGAGGATAAAACGGGGCTTCAGGGCGAGGGCCCGGGCGATCTCGGTACGGCGTCTTTCCCCTCCCGAGAGCTGGTTGCCCTTGTTCTTGCGTATTTTCTGCAGGCCGAACTCTTTGATGAGCGATTCGAGCCGCTCGTGTTGTTCCTCTTTCGGCATGTCGGACATCTCCATCACCGAGAGGATGTTGTCTTCGACGCTGAGGCCGCGGAAGACGGAGGCCTCCTGGGCCAGATAGCCGATGCCCAGACGGGCTCTTTTGTATACGGGCAGGGTGGTGATCTCGCGGTCGTCGAGGAAGATCCGGCCGTTGAGCGGACGGATCAGGCCCACGATCATGTAAAAGGTGGTGGTCTTGCCGGCGCCGTTGGGGCCGAGCAGGCCGACGATCTCGCCCTGTTGCAGTTCGATGGAGACACGGTCGACGACGGTGCGTTTCCTGTATTTTTTTACCAGATCAACGGTCCAGAGCTTCATGGCACAGGTCCTTTCATTAGATTTTATTCTTCGGCGCTTCCCTTCTTCTCCGGGGGCTCTTCCTCTTCCTCTGTTTCTCCGGTCCCTTCGCCGGTCATCTCAGCCCCGTAGGGGGCTTCGGATCTTTTCTCCCCCTGATCTTTTCCGCCCTCATCCTCTTCCTTCTTCTCCGTATCCGTGACGGGACCTCCTGCGGGTGCGGGGCCGGATCCGTCGCCGGAGGGAGGGGTGTGGTCGTCGTCGTCATCATCGTCAAAGCCGAACTCGGCATCCTGTTTTTTCTTTATGCGGGCGGAGATCCAGATGCTCACCTCGTAGAGGATGATCAGGGGGATGAAGACGAGCACCTGGCTGAAGACATCCGGCGGGGTGATGATGGCTGCCAGGATGAGGATGATCACTACGGCATGCTTGCGGTAACGTCGCAGGAAGTCGGGGGTGATCAGTCCTACCTTGGTGAGGAAATAGACGACCACGGGCAGCTCGAAGGTGAGGCCTCCCGCCAGGGTGACGGTGGTGACCGTCGAGATGTAAGAGCGCAGGTTGATGCGGTTGATCACCTCCTCGCTCACCGAGTATGACCCCAGGAAATTGACGGAAAGGGGGGCGATGATGTAATAGCCGAAAAGGATGCCCAGCAGAAAGAGCAGGGAGCTGTAGAGCACGGCGCCCCGGGCATATTTGCGTTCCTTGTCGTACAGGGCGGGGCGCATGAACCGCCAGAACTCCCAGAAAACATAGGGAAAGGCCACGATGAGGCCGGCCAGCAGCGACACCACGATGTGGGTGGTGAACTGGCCTGCCATGTTGATGTTG
>CAZYQV010000415.1:0-6509 GCA_964649775.1 uncultured Rikenellaceae bacterium | reverse complement strand
AATGCCGTAGTGGTGTTCAGCGGAATGTTCAGGAAGCCCATCACGCCGAAACTGATCAGGGCCGTGATGATGATCGGTACTGAGCCGATGAAGCCTATCCATACATTGCGGAACATCAGCGACAACAGGATGATTACGATGATCAGCGAGAGGATGATGCTCTTGATCTGACCCTCCAGGATCAGGTCGGCAAAGACCAGTCCTTTGTATCCGCTGCCGGCATACCGCATGGTGATACCATGCTCGTCAAAATCTTTTTTGTAGTTCTCGATCTGTGCGATCGTTGCATTGATATCCTTGGAGTTGTCACTCTTCAGCTGGAAGGTGACGTTCAGCTTGTTGTAGTCGTAATTCACCACCTTGTTCAGGTTCTCCGGATCCCCGGACATCTCATAGAGCAGGAGATACTGGGCGATCAGATCCTGGTTGTCGGGGATGCAGTTGTATTTATCACTGTCGGCGTTCATCACCTTGTTCATCCGGTCGATGTAATCGGCCAGCGAGAAAGAGTTGCCTACCACCTGCAGGCGTGTCTCTACAGTGTCCTGCATCTGGTCGACCAGCCTCAGCACGGCCGGCTCTTTGAAAGCGTCTTTCCGGCCTTCTGCATCCAGGATCAGGTTGAGTGTGGTGGTGCCGCCGAAATATTTATTGATGAAGTGATCGGTCTTAACAATGTCACTGGTCTTCTCAAACTTGTCCAGGAAACTGGAGTTGATCCATATCTTCTGCATGCCGATGACAGACAGGATGACGATCACGGCAGTAGCAATGATCGAGATACTCCTGTATTTGATCACCCCGCGGGCAAAACGGGCTGCCAGACCATCCTGTTGTGCCTCTTCCTCATCTTTTTTATGTGTTTTCTTTGCCTTGGGCAGACCAAAGATCATTACCATGGCGGGGATGAAGATCAGGGAGAGCAGGAAGGCGACCATCACCCCAAAGGCGGTGAACAAACCGAAATACTTAATGGGATATACCTGTGAGGTTAGCAATGAAAGAAAGCCGATAGCTGTGGTGACAGCCGTCATCATCACCGGTTTCCACATGAAATGGATCATGTCTTCCATGGCTTCCTTCTTGTCTGCATCAGGATGTTCCTCGAGGTACATGTGCAGGTGACTGTACAGGTGGATCCCATACGCCACCCCGATGGCAATGAGCATCACCGGGATCATCGTCGAGACCGAATAGATGGGGATGCCTGTCCACGCCATCAGTCCGAAGACCCAGATGGTGCTGATGAAGACCACCAGCATGGTGATCAGCATGCTCTTGAAACTGCGCAACATGAAGAAAAGGACCAGCATGATCACCACGATCACGATCGGCACCATCCGCTTCATATCTTCCGGTCCCAGCAACGCCAGGGTACCCTCCACAATGGGACGTCCCGCAACATAGATCTTGATATCATCCGTCTCGGATGCTTTCGTGGTGGCCAGGATACGATCATAAAATTCCTGCGTGAAAACACTGTCGCCGATCTCGGCAATGATCACCGTGACCGTCTCGTCGGTGGAGACCAGGCGACCGAAAATCATCTCGTTGTTCTCCACCTTTTTCTTTAATGCCTCCAGCTTTTCCGGAGTTTTTGGTACCCGTTTGTAAAAACGTTTCACATCCATGCCGTCTTCGGTGCCGACAATATTGTCGGCCGTGTATAAAGAGGTGACGTCATTCTTGTCGATCTCCGGCATCTTCTGAAACCGTTTGGTCAGCTGTTTGAGCGTGTCCAGCGTGGCAGTGTTGAAAACTCCCTTTTCATTCTGGAGAGCGATGATGATACCGTCCTTGATATCGAACAGTGCTTCCATCTTGTCGCTGTATACAAAGGCCGGATGATCCTTGGGCATGTATTCGTCCAGGTTGGTCTCCATACGCGACTTCTCTTTCATCTGCAGAAAGAAAAAGAGGGTGAGTCCCAGAACAACCGTCAGAACGATCCATTTGTGATCGAGTAATTTGTTTAAAAGTTTTTCCATTTTAATGATTTGTTGCAGAGTGAGTTAATGTTAACTAACAGTTTGTTTAAAAAATTATTTGTTCAGGATCAGTTTTAGTCCTTCGATCAGTTTTCCCCCTTCTTTGTCGAGGTTGTCATATTGTTTTCTGAGATCCCATTGTTTGATCATGAACCGCAAGGTGCCCATGACTATAAGGGCGAGAGTACGGTGGTCAATATCATTGCGTATCTCCCCCTTATTTTGTCCTTCGAGTAGGATGGTATCGATAAAATCCTTCTTCCTGTTCATGATGTCCACGATTTTGTTTTTCAGTACCTCTTCATTTTTAAATATCTCTTCTGAAAAGATCACTGAGATGTGGGAGGGCTCCTGGACAAATATCTCTATAACACGTTGAAAAAGATATTCCAGTTTTTCCAGGGAAGAGGACTCATGTTCTTTTAAGGAACCGTCCATGAACGACAGGATCTCATTAAATTTCTCGAGAATGGCAAGAAGAATATCCGTTTTGCTCTCAAAATGACGGTATATGGCGGGCTCGGAGATGCCGATCTCTTTCGAGAGGTTCTTGATCGTAAGGTTCTGTATCCCTTTCCGGGCAATGATCTCGATCGATCTGTCTATTATTTCTTCCTGCCTTGAAGTCATTTGCTGAATGTTCTCTGTTGATAAAACCGGGACAAAGATAGTTAATGTTCACTAACTTTCAAAAAAAGATCGTTTTTTTTGTGGAAAATGAGGATGCCGAATCCGGAAAGTCCCTGAATCCGGCGGATCATCCGGGGATTTTCAGGATCTTCTTTTTGCTCCTCCCGGTGGTGTCTTCCACGATGATGAGGTACATTCCGGGCCGGAGAGTGGAAATGTTGAGTGTCAACACCGGTTTTTCTGTACGGATTTCCCGGATTATCTTTCCCGAGAGGTCTGTCAGGAGGATCCGTCTGGGGGAGGTGGTATGAAGGCGGATCGTCAGCCGGTCTGTTGCCGGGACGGGGAAGACTTCGATCTCTTCCGCAGGGCGGTCCGGTTGTGTCCCGGTGCCGGTGACCACAGGTGGGGTATGATACAGGAAGGCAGCGCCGGTGGTGAACCAGGTGTCGTTGGCTGCGGAAGGGGCTCCTGCCAGGAAAGAGGTGTCGTATATGGAAACGGACCTTCCGAACTGGCAGTTCTCTTCGAGGATACTGGGATTTTTCGTAAAGAGCAGGATGGAAGTGTATTCCCAGTCACCGTTGATGTTTTCATACACATACACGGCGCCGTTATGGTGGCCGTCGTGGTTGTCATCGACGGCGCCTATCAGGGCATACCGGTCGTTGATCGCCACTGCCGAGCCGAACCATCCCACATCGTAGCTGATGGTATCTTCGGGCAGGATCAGGGTGTCTCTTGTCCATGATCCGTTATCCATGTGGAAGATATAAGCCGAATGATTGTGGTCGTTGCTGTCCGTGCTGCCGGAGGCCCCCACCATCAGTTTTTCATGGTAGAGAGAGACCGACTTTCCGAAAAAACCGTAATAATCCTTTTCCTGCGGGACCAGGCGTATGCTCTCATCCCAGCTTCCCTTGTTGAAGAAGTAGGTATGTACGGCTCCGCATTTTACCTCCTCGTCGTACATATAGCCTATGGCCAGAGTCGTGTCATACAGACATAACGACTGGAGGTCGGTGGTGCCGGCGGTGAGGATCTTTTGTGTCTGTGACCACTTTCCGTTGCTCCGGGTGAATATGTAGACAGGGTCAACAGCATTTCCCGACCGTTCATCCCGGCCCGCGACGGCTACTGTGCTATCGTAAATGCTCACATTGCTGCCGAAAAGCATTTCGTCCCATCCCTCGCCGGGGTAGAGCACCGTATCCTGTTTCCATCCTGAGCCGTTGAAATGATATATATATACGCTTCCGGTCATCAGGGCCTCCGCGTCCTTTTTGCTTTTGATGCTCCCCACGGCCAGCCACTCCCCGTGGATCGATACGGAGGTGCCGAACTCGTCGGGGGTGTCTCCGGAACTTTCCGGCAGGATCTTGCTGTTGAGCGACCAGCCGTTCGCCGTTCTTTCATATATATATGCAGCACCTTTGTGCGATCCGGCCTCCATATCATAGGGAGCTCCTGCAATGAGGAAATCTTCTTCCATATCTGCCGACCAGCCGAACCGGTCTTTATCGGTGTTGTCTGCCGGGAAGAGTTTCTGGGTCTCATATTCTGCCTGGGCAAATAGTGAAAAACTGCCTGATACGAGAAAAATGACTGGAAACAATAATTTTTTCATCTTATAAAATTTTTATTAGTAAAAATAACGGAAAATCTTATTTGAGGGAAGAATATGAGGTAAGGAAAAAGTAAGGATCGGTATTTTTTATGATCCCTTTTTGATCCGGTGAGGGGAAGAGACTATTTTTATTATTTTCACCCGTGGATTGATCTTTACTCCGGATACAGATGATTGTTGTTTATGTGCTCATACTGGTTTTGTCCTTTTTACTGCTCTACTATTTTACGGAGTACTACTTCATTCCGTCGCTGGACAGGATAGGGCAACGTATGAATATGACCTCGGATATTGCCGGGTCGACACTGATGGCCATTGGCTCGAGTGCTCCCGAGCTGGCAGTAATGGTGGTCTCGGTGATGAAATCCGGCCATCATGAGGCTATCGGTGTAGGTACGATCGTGGGGTCGGCACTGTTCAACCTGTTTGTGATTACGGGGGTGGTGATGCTCATCAGACACAAGAGCCGTCTGGTGTGGTATCCCCTGGCCAGGGATCTTTTCTTTTATCTACTGGCAGTGCTCATCTTGTTCTGGTCGTTTTCTGACGGGGGCGTGGACCTCATTGAAACTGTGGTGTTAATGGCTGTGTACGGAGTATACCTGTTGGTTTTATATTTTTGGAGGCATTATTTTACTTACGTTGACCGTGAGCAGTCTGCTGACACCGGTGAGGAGAAAAAAGGAAAAGCGTGGAAGGTGGATCATATTCTCAGGAAAGTGATCCCGGTGGAGAATGTCTTTGTGATCTTCATTCTCTCGGTGGTCTTGATCTCCCTGCTGGCATGGCTGCTGGTCAACAGTGCCATATTTATCTCGGATGCACTGGGGATTCCAGAGTTTGTGATCGCTGTCGTGGTGATCGCTGTCGGGACCTCGGTGCCCGACCTGGTGTCGTCGGTCATTGTGGCGCGTCAGGGACGTTCCGGCATGGCCATCAACAATGCCGTGGGGTCCAATATCTTCGATATACTGATCGGCCTGGGACTGCCTCTTTTTCTTTATATTATCATAGGAACTTCTGAACAAGTAACAGTGATGGCGGAAAAAGAAGAGATGAATCTTGCTTTTTCTTTTCTGGGCGGGTCCATTCTTCTGCTCTTGTTCTTTTTTCTGGTTAATCGCTGGAGGACGCACAGGGCCACAGGAGTTCTGCTGATCCTGTTGTATCTGCTATATCTCATCCTGGAGATAGGAGGGTGGCTTAGGATTTAGTTCTTTTCCGGCCGGATCAGAATTGCAGATTGTACTGCAGTGTGATCTTCCGCATCGGTTCGGCTTTCAGGGGGCGAAGCGAGTACATCCTGTTCCCGATATTGTCCACAATGAGCGCAAACTTGTGGATGCCGGCGAAGGTGAACCCCACCCGCATGTCGAAGATCGCATTGCCGTTGTTATGATTGTAAAAGTATTTCCGGTACAGGATCGGCTGCAGCGTTCCGCCGGTGTTGGTGGTGGCATCCTCAAAGTCGAAGATCGCTTTGTCGAGGTTGACGATCTTGCTGAAATATTTGAAGCTGCCGCCAACGGTCAGGTTTTTCCAGGAGATATCCAGGTTGGCCTTGGCGGTGTGCAGATAGCGGTATTTCAGAATGCCTTTCGAGGGGTCCACGCTGGTGGAGTTATAGCTGAACTCGGTGTGCCCGCCCGGATTGTAGTCGTGCGCATAGACCAGGTCCGGCTCTTCTGCCACCGGCATGACATAAGTATATCCGATGAGGTAATTGATCTGCCAGTGGTGACTTGTTTTGGAGGTGCCGTTGACCGAGATATCCAGACCGTTGATCCTGGATCTTCCGGTGTTGACGAACTTGAAGCCGGCGATGGCAAACTGGTAGGTGGGGTCCCAGAAACCGAAAAGGTACTGGATGGTGTTCTCATAGATCTGGTAGAAATAGGCAACATCCAGGAACCCGTAAAAATGACTGAACTTGAAGCCCTGTTTGATGCCGATCTCTGCATTCCAGCTTTTCTCCGGCATCAGCTCGGGGTTGTCAAAGACGCCGATGCTGCCGGCATTGGTGCGGATGAACCGTTCGGTGATCGTGGGGAAACGGTACCCCTGGCCCAGTGAAGTACGCAGGTAGGTCTCCCTGCCCACCTTGAGGGTGGCACCGGCCCGTATCACCGGCTGTATATCCCGGATGCTGTCGTTCAGGATAAAATGTTCGATGCGTACGCCTCCCGACAGGTTGAGGATGCCGCTGAAGTTCTTTTCTATCTCCGTGAAGATGGAGGTGTTCCAGACATAATTCTGCGGCGATC
>CAZYQV010000414.1:0-2944 GCA_964649775.1 uncultured Rikenellaceae bacterium | reverse complement strand
TGCAGGATGGGGAGGTGATGGCCGTAGAGACGGATGTCAACCCCCAGGCCCGGTACGGCGGGGATGTGATCTCACGCATCGAATATGCCGTGCTGCCGGGAGGGGGGGAAGAGCTTACCCGCCTCATACGTGAAAAATTCTCGAAGATGACGAAACGTCTTCTCAGGAAGACGCAGGACACACCGCCCGAAAAAATTCTGGTGGCAGGGAATACCGTGATGCATCATCTTTTCTGCGGACACGATCTGACACCTATGGCGGCTTATCCTTTTGAGACACCCCATGGAGAAGCCTGCCGTTTTGTTGCTGAGGATCTCGGATTGCCGGCCGATCATACGGAGATCGTCTTCCTGCCCGTCCTGGGCAGTTTTGTCGGCAGCGATATCCTGGCCGGCATCGTCGCCACGGGCATGGCGGAGAGCGAAGCACCGGTGATCCTGGTCGATCTGGGCACCAACGGCGAGATCGTCGTGGGCAACAGGGAACGTATCCTCTGTGCCTCCACGGCTGCGGGACCGGCCTTCGAGGGCACGAACATCCACATGGGGATGAGGGCCACCACCGGAGCTATCTCTTCCGTGACCCTCGGGAACGGAGAGGTCAGAACGCACGTCATCGGCAACGAACGGGCCCGCGGCATCTGCGGCAGCGGCCTCATTGATGCCATCGCCGTTTTCCTGGAAAAGGGAGATATCGATACAGGCGGACGGGTGACCACCGGCGACGAGCGGCTGTACCTGACCCCGGAGGTATATCTCACACAGAAAGATGTGCGGGAGCTGCAGCTGGCCAAGAGCGCTATCGCCTCGGGTCTGCAGATACTCATGGAGGAGATGGGGATTGCTGCCGGGGAGGTGAAGAATGTCTTTATCTCCGGAGCTTTCGGCACCTTCATCAGTCTGGAGAACACGCGGCGCATAGGACTGCTGAGGTTTCCCGAGGAGAAGATCGTCAAGATGGGCAACACCGCCCTCCTCGGCACCAAGATGCTCCTTTTTGAGGATCTGTCCGTTGTGGAACGTATCCTGGAAAAGACCCGCCATCTCTCGCTCGAGTCCAACCCCCGTTTCCAGGATATCTTTGCGGAGAACATGATCTTTGAAGGATAGCTGCTGATCCTGCGGCCAATAGCATCCTGAGTGTTACGTTGACCGGGTAACGCTCGTCGTATCCGGCTGCCATCTCCGGAGGTGCCGGAAGGCGTCCATTGTCCGGCCCCGGCAGGCATCACCAGGTATATGCCAGTTTATGCGGGATGGGCACCAACAAAATAGGAAAATATGATTTTGTGATCCGGAGCAGCCACATGGTATTTTTCATTGTTTTCAGTACCTTGCGGGGGCATTCCAGGAAAGCGTGGAAGGGCCCGGGACGCAGGACGATACGCGTGGAGAACAAAGGCCTTGCCGGTCTTAACATCCCGGTCTTTATGGGTGTGGAAAATTATATCCGGCAGTTTGAATAAGAACAAAACAATAAGAGGAACATGACATCAAGAGAAAGATTTTTTAAGGCCGTACGTCATGAGAAGCCGGACAGGCCTCCGATCTATGTTACGCTCACCCCGCAGGCGGCAAAAAAACTTTCAGATCATTTGGGCATCTCTTATGAGGAGCCCTATGACTCCATCTTCTCTGCCCGGATCTCCCACCCGCGCCTCCTGACCGCTTTGGGCAATGATTGTGTGGGTATCGCTGCCTGTGCGCCGGACAACTTCCCGACCAGGGATCTGGGCAACGGCATCCGTGAGAACGAATGGCACATGAAATTCATCGATCAGGGGATCTACTATGAATTCTATGAATTCCCTCTGTCCCATGCCGCCACGAAGGCCGATATCGACAACTTCGATTTTCCCGACCCGCATGCGGCCGGACGTTTTGACATCGCCAGACAGCTCTATGAGCGATACAAGGATGATCATGTGATCGTGGCGGACCTGGAGACGGCCATTTTCGAGACCTCCTGGTACCTGGTGGGATTGGAGAAACTGCTCATGGACATGATGATGCAGGCGGAATATGTGAATGAACTTTTCGACCGGGTGATGGAGGTGAACCTGGCCATCGGGAAAGAACTCGTCGCCATGGGTGCTGATATGGTCTGGGCCGGCGATGATTTCGGCTCGCAGAACGGTATGCTGATCTCTCCCGACCTGTGGCGGCAATACTTCAAGCCCCGGATAAAGTACATGTTCGATGAGCTCCGCAAGGTGAATCCCGATGTCATCCTTGCCTGGCATACCTGCGGCTCGGTGCTGCCGATCATCCCCGATCTGATCGGGATCGGTCTGGATGTGCTGAACCCTATCCAGCCGCTCGCCGCCGGCATGAATGGGGAATACCTGAAAAAGACCTACGGCGACCGTCTTGTCTTTTTCGGCGGGTTTGACATACAGCAGCTCATGCCTGCGGGCACACCGGAAGAGATCCGTGCCGAGGTGCGGCGTCTGAAATCGGTCCTCGGCAAAGACGGGGGATACATCATCGCTCCGGCTCACAATATACAGGACGATACCTCCGTGGAGAATATCCTTGCATTCTTTGACGAGGCGAAAAAGCCTTTCTGATATATCCCTACCTGTTTGCCGGATCCTTCACGATGGCGCTGTCGGGGAAGACTTTCAGGGCTGTGGTGTCGAGGATGGTGATGCCCTCCTCGGTGATCGCGCCGCCGTCACCGGTGATGGCATCCAGATCGAGCCCCAGGTGTTTGGCCAGGAAAGGATAGACGGCCTTGCGCTTGGAAAAGCCGTAATCATGCTTCTCTTGCGGGAAGTGAGCGTTCTCTACGTTCTCCTCCGCACCGAATAACTGGTAGATGTGCCTGATATAAGGATACTCCACCTCCGGAACATTTTTGGTCCAGTCGTCGCCGTCACTTACCAGCATCAGCGGCTTGGGCGCCACGGTGGCTGCGATCTCCACATTGTCGGTCTCGAAGC
>CAZYQV010000413.1:0-2625 GCA_964649775.1 uncultured Rikenellaceae bacterium | reverse complement strand
TGGGAGGTGACCCTGCCCAGCATCTCTTCGTTGCCCGTGAAAACGCCTATGTCAAAACCTCTTGTGGCCAGGTAGCCGTTGAAGTTGACATGGTCGCTCGTGTCGGTCGCTATGGAGAGGTCTCCTTCGAAGGTGCCTATGTCGGTGGTCAGCGTGCCATACGTGACAAAGTCATTCAGGAAACCCGTGAACTTCCCCGAGTAGGCGATCTCCCCGAATTTCCGGAAGTTGTCGGGGATCTTCAGCTTCTGATCCGTGCCCGGCTGGTATAGCTCGGCGATGTCGTCCATGTGGGAGACCAGCTTGTTGACATTGAAATGCAGATAGGTCTCCCGGAAATCGGGCAGCCCTACCAGGTTGACACTCCCCTCCAGCGAGGTGGTCTGCTCCAGCTGTACCTTCAGGCGTGTCACCACGAGGTTGGACAGGACACCGTGGGCTTTGCCGGAAAAGTAGATGTCGTTGTGAAGGATGCGGGGGGCCTGGGTAATGGCACAGAAATCGCGATAACCGAAAAGGGATGGACGGATAACGCCGGAGAGATGGACCTTGTTGGGGAAATCCTGATAGTCCTCCACACTGTCGAAATCCATGTGATAGTAGTCGGCGTTAAGGTCCGACCAAGGGGTGACGATGGAGATGTTGTCAAACCACAGGTGTTTGGGTGAGTTCTCCATGTCGCCGGAGAGACTGGTCACCGTCCACCCCGACACATCTCTGAAACGCACATCCCGTGCCGAGAGGGTGGTGATCCTGTTGAAGATCTCCAGGTTCTTTACCTTGCCGCTGATATCGCGCAGGTCGAGATCGGTGAAGTGCACGCCGTAAGGTTTGTATTTCACCGCCTCGACGAAGAGCACAAAACGGGAGTGTGTCAGCTCGGCCTTCCTGAGGGAGAAATAAAAAGGTGACCCGGAGCTCTTCTTCTTCCCGCCGAAAAGGAACTCGTAGTTGGAGGCTGTATCCTCCGGGACGATGAGACGTACATAAGCTCCGTCGATCATCGCCTTGCTGATCACGAATCCTTTGTCCTTCAGTGAGGTGAGCTTGAGGTCGGGCCATGCCGTGAGATGACGGGCATAGATGAGCGTGTCGTCCTGCCGGTCGCGGATCAGGAAATCGTCAACGGTCAGCGGACGGAAAAAACCGAACCGTATGGAGGAGAAAGAGAAGCTTGTACGTATGTTCTTCTCCAGGATGTTGAGGACCTTGTTTGCCAGGTAGTGCTGGGTCACGGGGAGATGAAGGATGCCTGCCGTGATTCCCAGGAGGCCTGTGAGGATCAGTATGAGAAAGATTGCTATTTTTATACGCTTTTTGATAAGCTCTCTCTTTTTTTGGTAACTTACAATATTGTTCTCTTATAACGCAGGGTAAGAGAATATCTTATCCTCACATAATGAGCAAAAATAGTGCAATTTTTAAAGAATATACAATATGGGCATAACGATCCTGGGTATTGAGTCATCGTGTGATGATACTTCGGCGGCCGTGGTGCGTGACGGCGTGTTGTTGTCGAACGTGATGGCGGGCCAGGAGGTGCACCGCCGTTACGGGGGTGTGGTGCCTGAGCTGGCGTCGCGTGCTCATCAGCAGCACATCGTCCCGGTGGTGGATACGGCGCTGCAGGAGGCCGGCGTGACGGTGGGCGGGCTGGATGCTGTGGCTTTCACGCGGGGTCCCGGCCTGCTGGGATCGCTCCTGGTGGGCAGCTCTTTTGCCAAGGGGCTGGCCCTGGCCCGCGGGATACCCCTGCTGGGGGTCAACCACCTGATGGGCCATGTGCATGCCCTCTTCCTCGAGGGGCCGGAGAAAAGCCCTCAGCTGCCCTTCCTGTGTCTCCTGGTGTCGGGAGGACATACACAGCTCATGCAGGTGACGGAGCCCCTGCAGATGAAGACCCTCGGCAAGACCATCGACGACGCCGCCGGCGAGGCGTTCGACAAGTGCGCCAAGATGATGGGCCTGCCTTACCCCGGCGGGCCCGTGATCGACCGCCTGGCAGCAGAAGGCGATCCCCGCCGTTTCTCCTTCGCCATGCCCCGCGTGGGAGGACTGGATTTCAGCTTCAGCGGACTGAAGACCTCTTTCCTCTATTTCCTGCGCGATGAGCTGAAGAAAGATGCCGGATTCATCGAAAAGAACCTGCACGACCTGGCCGCCTCCCTGCAGTACACGATCGTGAGAATACTGATGGATAAGCTGGTCATGGCGGTAGAAGAGACGGGCATCACCGAGGTGGGCATCGCCGGCGGCGTGTCGGCCAACTCGGCCCTGAAGAAAGCAGTCACCGCCATGGGGGAGGAGAGAGGATGGCGGGTTCATATCCCCAGGCCCCGTTATACGACGGACAATGCCGCCATGATCACCATGACCGCCTACTTCAGATATCTTAAGGGGTCATTTGATGATCAGCAGATCACCCCCATGGCGCGGATGATGTTGTAGATAAACTTAATTTTTTTTTATCTTTACGTGAAAATCTTTGTGCGTGGAGTTAATGGATGATTTTATCAGGGAACAGTCGTCAAATACACCGGGAATAATCCTGAAAGGAGAGGGGTATATCCGGATCAGTGGAAGGTCCATTCATGAGAATCCCGAGCAATTTTTTGATCCCCTGGT
>CAZYQV010000412.1:0-9330 GCA_964649775.1 uncultured Rikenellaceae bacterium | reverse complement strand
CGGCGGCGGTAGAGGATGGTGACGTCGGCACCCAGACGGCGCGACACGCGCGCTGCGTCGATGGCCACGTTGCCGCCGCCGATGACGATCACCTTGTCGCCGATGTCCACCTGCTTGCCGTTGTTGATCTCGTAGAGGAAGTTGACCGCCTGGATGGAGCCTTTCAGCTCTTCTCCCTCCACACCCAGCGTCCAGGGCTTCGGGAAGCCCACACCTACGAAGACGGCGTCGTGCTTGTCATAGATCTCCTTGAAAGAGATATCCTTGCCCACCTTCGTGTTGAAATGGATCTTGACGCCTATCTTCTGGATATATTCGATCTGCTTGTCGAGGCTGTCCTCGGGGAAGCGGTATTTGGGGATACCGTACATGGTCATGCCGCCCGCCTTGGCGTGGGCTTCGTAGATGGTGCATTCGAAGCCGCGCAGGGCCAGGTAATATGCAGCGGTGAGGCCGGAAGGACCGGCGCCCACGATACCTACTTTATAGCCGTTGGCCTCTTTGATGGGCGGGTTGACGATCTCCTTGATCAGGTCGGCATTGTTGACCGTCTCGGTGGCATAGCGTTTCAGCCAGCGTATGGCGATGGGCTCGCCACGGTGGGCGATGGCGCATACCTCCTCGCAACGGCGGGTACACACCTTGCCGCACATCTCCGGCAGCGGGTTGTTGTCGTAGATGATGCGTACGGCATCGTCGTCGTTGCCGCGGGCGATGGCATTGATATATTCGGGGATATGCATATGTTCGGGGCATGCCTCGGTACAGAGCCCGCAGGAGATACAGCGGGCAGCCTCGGTACGTGCCTGCTCCTCGTTGTAGCCCAGCACCACCTCGGCGAACGACTTGACACGCTCCATGCCTTCGAGCTCGGGCATGGGCACGCGTGTGAAGTCATTGAGCGATGTGGCGGGGGTGCTAGTGAACGACTTGCGCTCCTTGCCGTTGTCGGCATTGTCCACGCCGGGCATCCAGAGGAAAGAGTCGGCATCGTCGCTCACATACACATAATCCTTGGTGAGGCTCAGACTGGAGGTGGGACATACCTCGACGCAGAGGGCGCACCAGCAGCAGCGACCATGGTCGATGCGGGGACGCAGCCCCGAATCGCCTTTCTTGCCTTCGATGCCTTCGACCGGCACCATGTCGATGGCCTGGTTCTGACAGATGGTGGAGCAGTTCCCACAGCCGATACATTTTTCTATATCGTTGTAGTGAAAACCCCGGTAACGGTCGGCAGCCTCGAGGGGCTCGAAAGGCACCTCCCTGAGGGTGTGCGGCTTGCGGCCGAACTGCTTCAGGGCGGTCAGCGGCTTAAGGGTTCCTTTCAGATCTAAAAAGCTCATATCTTTCTTTTCCTTTATTATCGTTCTATTTCAGGCGGGCAGGTGCCCAGGCTGTTCATGATGGAAGCTACGTCGGCGATGTTCTCACCCACAAGCACGTCCTCGAGGAGGGTGATGGCATGGACATATGCGGCACCACGGAAATGCACCCGGCGGGGTCTCTCCGTGCCGTCGCTGGCGATGTACATACCCACCTCGCCGCGAACCGCCTCGGTGCGCACATAAGCATCTCCTTTGGGGAGTCTCCATTTCTGCGGGTTGGGTACTTTGTTGTAAAACTCGCCCTCAGGCATCTTGTCGATGACCTGGCGGATGATGCGTATCGACTGGCGTATCTCGCGGCGCCGCACATGGGCGCGGGCCCAGATGTCGCCGCCCTCTTCGGTGGGTACCTCGAACTCCAGCTTGTCGTACACCTCATAGGGGTCGTCGATGCGCACGTCGTGTTTGATGCCGCAGCCGCGCAGCGGGGGGCCTACGACACCCCACTCGATGGCTTTGGCCGGGTCGATGACGCCGATGCCCTGTGTCCTTCTGCGGAAGATGGCGTTGTCGAACAGCAGGTCTTCGTAATCGTCGAGCCTCTTCTCGAGGTAGTCCATCGTCTTGAGCACTTTCTCGGCGAATCCTGCCGGCAGGTCGCGGCGTACGCCGCCCGGCCAGATGAACATGTGGTACACACGGCCGCCGGTGAGCTCCTCGAAGAGGTCGAGGATGTAGTTGCGGTCGCCGACGCTCCACTGTCCGATGGTGTAGAGGCCCAGCGAGCCGGCCTGGCCGCCGTACCACAGCATGTAGGAGCCCATGCGCGCCAGCTCGAGCACCAGCACACGGATATACTTGGCACGCTCGGGTACCTCGCGTCCTTCGAGGGTCTCCACGGCGCGGGCATAGCTCTCCTCGACAGGGTCGGGCTCCGGCACACAGAAACGGCACATCAGCGTGAAGGTCTGCAGCCAGTTGCGCTGCTCGGCCAGCTTCTCAAAGGCGCGGTGCAGATAACCCACCTCCGTCGTGGCCTTGACGATGGTGTCGCCTTCCACCTTCAGCCGGACCATCATGTTGCCCGTGATGCCGGGGTGCTGTGGTCCGATATACAGGGTTGTTGCTTTCTCTCTCATTTATCTGGAATATTTTTTTGCTACATCGGGTAACTCTTCTCCCGTACGTTTGGTGATGGTCTCACGTACATCCTGCGCATCGCTGCGGGCCTCCTGGCGGTCCCAGAAGGTCTTGCGGGCATAGGCATGCGTGTCGAAATCACGCCGCATGGGCGGCATATCCTCCCAGTCTTCCAGGAGGAACTCCTCAGGTGCCTCCAGCCCTTCGAACTGAATGCCGTACATCTCCTTGATCTCACGCTCGTAAGTGTTGGCCTGACGCCAGATCATGTCGATGTTGTCCATCACCGCGTTTTCACGGTCGACACGCGTGTGGACGAACACCTTGAGATGGTCGGTGTAGGACCAGACGATGTAGATCAGCTCGAACTCTTTCTCTTCGAGCCAGTCGACGCAGGAGATGTGGGAGAGGTGGTTGTATCCCATCTCATCCTTGAGGAAGAAGAGGATGGCGGGGACGGTCTCTTTCTTCACGGTGAAGTCGACACGGTTCCCCTCATATTTTTTGACCGCAGCATCGGAAAAATGGTCTGTGATCTTTTGGGTGATTTTCTTTTTCAGCTCTTCCATAGTGCTTGTCGTTACCAGTTAAATTCGGGCATGCGCCATACGGGGATCACCTCTTTCTGGTTGGCGCGGTACCACTCCAGGTTCTCCTTGTATTTCTTCGATCCGTCGGCTTTGCCGGCCTGTATCAGCTCCTGCAGCTTGGCAAAGCCTTCCAGCACAGCCTCGGGACGGGGCATGCAGCCGTTGATATATACGTCCACCGGCAGGTAGCGGTCGAGGGCCTTGATGGTGTTGTACGAGTCGAAGTACATGCCGCCATTGATGGTGCAGGAGCCGAAGCCGATGACATATTTGGGATCCTGCATCTGTTCGTAGACACGGATGACCCTCTTGAGCGTCTTGGTGGTGAGGTAGCCTGTGATCAGCAGCACGTCGGCCTGCCGCGGGGTGGCGGCGCCGCGTACCCCCAGCCGCTCGGCGTCGTAGCGCGAGGTCATCGTCGGCGGTATCTCAATGGCACCGCATCCCGTGCCGTAGGCCAGCACCCACAGGGAGTGCTGCCGGGCATAGTTCTGGATGATGTCTACGATCTTCTGTGATACTTTGTCGTTTATCATGATCTTTGAAAGTTTTTTCTAAAAAAAGGATGCCTGCAGGATGGCCAGCAGTCCGAAGAACGAGGGCCAGCCCCAGAACCAGCGTACGGCCTGCTCGGTACGGTAACGCGGGTTTACCACGCCGTAGAGGACAGGGATCATATAGAGCACGAAGGTCTTGGCCACCAGCTCCGGCAGGTTGTCGGCGCCGCCGAGGAACAGGTCGGCATACAGGGTCAGCTTGGCAAAGGCGAAGACCGACCCCGACGACATCATCGTGAAGAGGTACTTGCCGCCGTTCTCCGACATGGGCCCCGAGGCCAGCTCGGCAGGTGCCCCGACGATGTCGAAAGGAGCATAGCGGAACATGCCGAACATCGCCATGATGGCTGCTATGAAGGCGAAGGGTGAGGAGAACATGAGCCAGCGGCCCGTCTCGGCCTGTATGTTCATCAGGTCGACGATGGAGGTGGTCTTGTACTGGATCATCAGCGCCACCAGCGCCATCACCCAGGGGATCTCAAAACCGGCCATCTGCGCCAGGCCACGCGTCACCCCGATGGCTGAGTTGGGGTTGCCCGTCTGTCCTGCCCCCAGCGCCATGCCCAGCGGTCCGAACGTCATGATGTAGATCAGGAAGATCAGGTCGCCCTGGAAGTTGAGGTTGGGGAAGAACTTCCCGTCGTTGAGGATCGGGATGATCAGCAGCGACATGACCGAAGTGACCATCAGGAAGGCAGGCCCCAGGTGATGCATCGTGCCGTGGTGTATGTTGCTCTTCTTGGAATACAGCTTGACCACATCGATGAAGTTCTGATACCAGGGAGGGCCGATGCGGTTCTGCACACGCGCCGTTACCTTGCGGTTGAGACCCATGAAGGTGATGCCGACGGAAAAGGCCAGTACGAACGATACGACGGCTCCCCAGGTATAATGCAATATCTCTTCCATCATCTTTTTAGTATATAAGAATTAACCGAACAATTGATCTTTGAACAACAACAGGATCACCACGAAGACGATCACATAGATGGCATACGACTGTGCGTTGCCCGAGTAGACCCTCCTGAGATAATCGGCGCCGGCCTCCACGCTGCTCCCTATCTGGCGGTAGTAGGTGATGATGCGGCGTTTCATCAGGGGGCCCACAGCCCGCAGGAAGGGCTGGAAGAAGTTCTCCGAGAAGGTGAGGTTCTCCTCTTCGAGGGGTACCTCGCCGGAGGTGCTTATGTCTTTGGTGCCTACATATCTTGAGCCTCTGAGCCCTTTGAGGGTGAGGAAGATGGCGAACACGAGGAAGATGATGATGATCGTCCAGGTGAGGGGTCTCATCGCCACGGTGTTGCCCCAGTCGTTGAAGAGGGTGGACATCTGCCAGAAATGACCTTCCCCGCCGGCAAAGCCGAGGCTCTGCATGGCTGCGTCGACAGGCTGCAGGATGATGCCGGGGAAGACCCCCAGCACGAAAGCGAAGAGAGCCATCAGCAGCGAGGGGATCACCATGGCGGCCGGCGCCTCTTTCACATGCTCCCACTCTTTCTCCTCCTGTCCCAGGAAGAAGCCGAAGAGGAACTTGTAACAGTACATGAAGGCAGCCGTTGAGGCGAAGAAGGTGGCGATGACCAGGATGTAGTGATCGCTCGTGAGCATCGACTCATAGAGCAGCCATTTGCCGATGAAGCCGCCCACGGGGGGGATACCCGCCAGGGCGATGATCGAGATGAGTGCTGTCAGGAAGGTCCAGGGCATCTTGCGTATCAGTCCTGTCACTTTTGTCAGGTCGGTGGTGCCTGTCTGTCTCTCTATGGCGCCGACGACCATGAAGAGGGAGCCTTTGAAAAGGGCGTGCATCACGGTGAGGAAGAAGGCCGACATCAGGGCCAGCGGCGTGCCCAGGGCCACACCGGTGACGATGTATCCCAGCTGACCGATGGAGGAGTAGGCCAGCAGCCTGCGGGCGTCGTCCTGGGCGATGGCCCACAGCGTGGCCAGCACGGCCGTGATGATGCCCAGCCAGGCGAAGACATCACGCACCAGGGCTCCCTGGGGCACCACATCGATCATGCGGGCGAAGATGAGGATCATCCCGTAAATGCCCATCTTGGAGAGGGCCCCGGAGAAAACACTGGTGAAGGCCATGGGGGAGGTGCTGTACGACCCCGGAGCCCACACATGCAGCGGCATCAGCGCTGCCTTCACCGAGAAAGCGGTGAGGAAGAGCAGCGGCAGCCATATCTTCCACGCAACAGGGTAGAAGGGGAAGCCGGTCACCATATCGCTGATGAGGATGCTGTGGCCCTGCGACCATACCATCACGATGGCCATCAGCATGGCGTAGGCGCCGATGGCGCTGAAAAGGATATAGTTGATGCCGGTACGCTGTACCTCTTTGCCGCTATAGACCACGATGAAGTAACTCGACCAGGTCATGATCTCCCAGAAGATGAAGAAGGAGACCAGGTCGCGGCTCATCAGGATGCCGGTCATCGACATGATGCTCAGCAGGAAGTTGAAATAGAAATATCCCAGACGTTCTTTGCCTTTCATGTAAGCGACGGCATAGACTGCGGCCAGCACGCCCAGGCCCATGACTACCATGGCGAAGACCTGCGCTACGGGGGTCATGCCCCACTGCAGGTGCAGCCCTCCCAGGGAGATGTCCAGGGCAGGTGCCGCGGACACACGCAGGAAGAAAAGGACCGCCCCGGCGATCACGGTGAGCAGGAAGAGACCGTCACGCAGTATGCCGGAGATCTTGTCGGCCAGCCACGTGAGAAGGGCGCCTCCCAAAAACAATGCGAACAGTATTACGATCATATTCATGGTCTCTTCAGCTTAACGGGTTAGTAATTGTCCGGTGGATAATACGTCCTGGATATATTTTCCTTTGTCCATCAGAGTGTCGGCGGCAGCCTGCAGGTAACCGGTGACCACGTCGGGCCAGAAGCCGATGACCAGGATGATCACCCCCAGGGAGATCATGGCGATGAGGGCGTTCACCGTAGGACGCTTGGGCACTACGTGCTCCTCTTTTTTGAAGAAGTATATCCTGTTGATCACGCGGAAATAGTAGACCAGCTCCACGATGCTCACCAGCAGGATCAGTACGATCACCATCAGCATGCCGGCGTCGGCAGCGGCCGAGAGGAAGGACCACTTGCTCCAGAACCCTGCAAAAGGAGGCATGCCCACGATGGCGATAGCCCCCAGGGCGAAAAGGAGGGAGGTGATGGGCAGGTGGCGTCCCATGCCGTTGACCTCGTTGATATATTTTTCGGTAGAGTTGTACACCAGGTAGCTGCCCGAAAGGAAGAGAAGCGACTTGATGACAGCGTGGTTGAGCATCAGGAAGAGAGCGGCGAAAACACCTGCGCGGGTGCCGAGGCCGAAGGCTACCAGCACCAGTCCCATCTGTCCGATGGAGGAGTAGGCGAGCATGCGCTTGAGACGCTCCTGGCGGATAGCGCTCATCTCGGCAATGATCAGTGTTGTCAGTCCGATGATGATCAGGAACTCATGGGTGCCCTGGATGTCGAAGAGGGTGAAGATGATGCGTATGAGGGAGTAGACGCCCGCCTTCACGACGATACCGGCAAAAGCGGCTCCCACCGGCCCCGGCGCCTGGGCATAGGCGTCGGGTGCCCAGCCGTTGAGCGGGAAGATCTCGGCCTCGATGCCCAGACCCACAATGAAGAAGATGACGGCCATGATCTTGAACTCGGGCTTCATCAGATGGGCTTTGGCGGCTATGTCGGCCATGTTCAGCGTGCCCAGCTGCGAGTAGATCAGGATGATGGCCAGCAGCAGGAACATCGACGAGAGGGAACCGATCATCAGGTATTTGAAAGAGGCTTCGGCACTGTCGCGTCCCTTGTAGAAGGCCGTGAGCGCATACGCCGAGATGCTGGTGATCTCGATGAAGACGAACTGGTTGAAAATATCTCCCGTGAGGACGATGCCCACCGAGCCGGTGACCAGCATCATGAAAAGGATGAAGTATTTTTTTGCCTCTTCAAACTCCACGTTCTTGAAGCGGTAGCTGTAGATCCAGATGATAAAGCCCATCAAAAGCATGATGGTGGTGAGCAGGCCGGTAAAAGGACTGAACACCAGGTTGATACCCCAGGGGGCCTTCCAGCCGGCGATGACCTCCACGATGGTACCTGTGTGCATCACCTGTCCCAGCAGCGTCACCGAGAGGGCCAGCAGATAGATGAGCACCAGTCCGGGGAGGACACGGATCGACTCTTTCCAGATAAAACCCAGCAGCGGGATCAGAAAAGCCGCCAGCAAAGGGATCGCAATGAATAAAACGGGACTTCCTACCATTTCAGATTCTTTATTTCGTCAATATTCAGTGTTTGATGATGTCTGTACAGACGGATGACCAGCGAGAGGGCTACGGCAGTGACACCGAAGCCGATGACGATGGCCGTGAGCACCAGCGCCTGTGGCACGGGGTCGACCATTCCTTCGCTCAGTTTTTTAATGTTTTCCAGCGTCAGAGGCATATCTTTCACCACTCCCGGCGAAAAGATAGGTGCCGTACCGCTGGTGAGGTAACCTACCGAGATAAGCAGCAGGTTGACCCCTGAGTCGAAAATGGAGAGGCCGATGACCACCTTGATGAGCGACCGCTTCACCAGGGCGGCATATAGACCGATGAGGATCACCACCATCGCTGTGATGAAGAAGGAATATTCTACGATCTTCAGATCAAAGAGATTGAAATCCATATCTTTAGTCTTTTTCGTTCAGTGCAGTATAGATCAGACCCGTCAGCTCGGCGCCTACCTTGAAACCTACCGTAATATATATAATAGGTATCAGGCCGCCGCTGAAGAGGGCGTTGAGGGTGCCGTTGCCCATGAAATCGTTGAGGAAAGATCCTCCTTTGACGAGGCCCAGCAGTCCCAGGCTGGCAAAAGTGATGCCGGCCAGCGACTCGACTACCGAGAGGACGACGTGGCTCACGGTGTAGTCCTCATAGGCCATCAGCATCAACAGGAAGCCGGTGGCCACGATCACACCTCCCTGGAAGCCGCCGCCGGGGGTGAGATGGCCGTGGATGAAGACGTATACACCCAGCAGGATGATGGCCGGGAAGAGCAGCTTGCTGCCGGTGATGACGATGCGGCTGCCCGAGAAGAGAATGGCACGCTCACCCAGCTGGTGCCTGCCCTTATACAGGATACTGGCCATGGCCGTGGTCGCCAGGAAGAGCACCGTCACCTCACCCAGCGTATCGAAACCCCTGAAGTTGACCACGATGGCAGTGACCACATTGGCTACCTTCAGCTTGTCGGGGGAGGTGACCAGGTAAAAATCTTTTACGCCGTGGGCGAAAAACTGGTGACCGAAGTCGATCTGGAAAAGGACTTTGAGCAGATATCCTCCGAAAACGGCCAGTAATGATATAACCAGTGCTTTTTTCATTTTGCGGAGTTTTGTATCGGTTTGCGGTTACTCTCTTCATCTTCCTGCCGCACCGTATTGCGGATGGTGATGATGAAGACGATGGTGGTGAGGGCCACGCCGATGGCTGCCTCTGTCAGGGCCACGTCGGGTGCCTGCAGCATCAGGAACAGGATCGACAGCACCAGGCTGATGAGCCCCGTTCCGATGACGGCATACAACAGGTCTTTCTGCCACACCGAGTAAATGGCTGCCCCGATCATCAGGAGCAGCAGAAAAAGGATCAGTATCAGATAGTAGATCATGCTGTTTCCTCCTCTTTGACTTGTTCTTTTTTCTCTT
>CAZYQV010000411.1:0-4610 GCA_964649775.1 uncultured Rikenellaceae bacterium | reverse complement strand
TCGGTGTTTGCCGCCACCCTCACCACCGTGATGGTCTTCGTGCCCTTCCTTTTCTCGCAGAACATGCTCATCAAACTGCTGGGGCATGAGATCAGCATCTCCATCATCTCCACGCTGATCGTCTCCCTGCTGGTGGCGATGTTGTTCATCCCGATGACCACCCACGCCATCCTGGCCAGGCAGAAGAAGGGCAGGTTGCTGTATGAGAAGATGACCACCGACAACCGGATCATCCAGATCTATCTGCTCCTGCTGAAGACAGGCCTGCGTCATCCTGCCGCCACCGTCCTGGGTGCTGTAGCCCTCTTTTTTATTACCGTCTTCATCGTCCTGTCGATCAATGTGCGGAACATCACGGCTGAGAAAAGCAATGCCGTCTCCATCCAGGTGCATATGGCCGAAGGCGCCACCCTGCAGACCACGGATGCCCTGGTGAAAAACATTGAAGATGTGGTGGGCAAGATGAAAGAGAAGAAAGAAGTACTCAGCAATATACGTGTCGGCGATGCGGTGATCACCGTGAAGTTGAAAGACAACTATCAGAAGATCGACGGACGCAACATTGAAGATATCATCAGCGACATACGGGCCAAGTTCAGATATGTCAGCAATGCCAGCATTTCGGTGAGCAGCACCATGGCTGGTGGGGGGGACGCCGGCGGCATGGCCGGCGGCAATATGGCCGGTTTTCAGCGTCTGCTCGGGATGGGCGGCGACCGCGAGCAGCTCATCGTCCGGGGACAGGACTATACGGTGATGCGGCGTGTGGCCGGTGATCTGGACTATATCCTGGGGACCCTGGAGTCGGTCAACTATTCCTGGGTGAGCTCGCCCTCCTCACGTCCCGAGATCCATCTGATCTTCGACCCGCTGGTGATGACCCAGTACGGTATCGACCTGTCGTCGCTGACACGGGCCCTGAACAGTTTTTCCGGAGAGATGGATGCCGGCGTCACCTTCCGTCAGGGCAGTGACCTCTATGACATCATCATCCGGGACCGGCAGGCCGACTCGCTGCCCGGCATAAAACGTAAGACCATGGATGACCTGCGTCATCTGCTGGTGCGCGGCAGCGGCGGCAGCCTCCATGAGCTGCAGACCTTTGCCCGTGTTGTGTATTCCTGGGGAAAAGGACGTATCAACCGGGTGAACCAGGGCAAGCAGATCACCATTACTTATTATTTTGTGCGGGAAGCCTATAAGTCGAAAAAACTGCTCGCCACCTACCGCGACGAGGTGGCCGCACTGCTCAACGAGTACAACCTGCCGCCGGGGGTAAGCGTGGAGATCGTCAAACAGGAGGATCCTTTCAAGGATTTTTATTTCCTCATAGGCGCTGCAGTCCTGCTTATTTATATGATCCTGGCCTCGGTGTTCGAGTCGCTGGCCATTCCTTTTGTGCTGATGCTCTCCATCCCGCTGGCGGCGATCGGTTCTTTCCTGGCCCTGATCTTCACGGGCCACAGTCTCTTCAATGCCAATACGCTTACCGGCTTCATCATCCTCATCGGCATCGTGGTCAACAACGGAATCCTGCTGATCGATTTTACGAACATCCTCAGGAAAAGGGGCAACCGTCGTAACAGGGCGCTGATCACGGCGGGTATCTCGCGTGTGCGGCCCATCCTGATCACGGCCATCACCACCATCGTGGCCATGATCCCCCTGGCGCTGGGCAATGCCGAATATGTCAGTGCCATCGGAGCACCTTTTGCCATCACCGTCATCGGCGGCCTGTCGGTGAGCACACTGTTGACGCTTGTCGTGATCCCGGTCTTCTATGCGGGGCTGGAGAACTCGCTGGAGTGGATGCGTGCACAGGCGGTGCATACCAAAGTGATCATGGCTGTGTTTTTTGCGGCAGGGGTGGCCCTGATCTGGCTGAGGGTCGACACTTTCCTCTGGAAGATGCTGATGCTGATCGTGGTAGCTGTAGGCGTGCCCGGCGCCACCTGGTTCGTGCTCAACAGTCTGCGCAGCGCCGGCACCCGCCTGATCCCTGCCCGTGAGCCGATACAGATCGTGTTGCAGCGTGTGGTGAAGATCTACGATCGTCCTTCCCGTTTTGCCCGGGAGTGGGATGCCGGCAGGAAGATGCGGCAGCGGGCCGGACTGGGGAAAGACTACCGCAGGGCCCGTGATTTCTACGATCTGGTATGGCAACTGCCGGTATACGGCTTCCTGGTATATTTCACTTTTTTCCATCTGGAGAAAAAGTTCTGGATCATCTTCTTCTCGCTGGTCACGTGGGGGGTCACCCTCTCCCTCTACAGACCGTTGCGGCAGGTGTTGCGCAACCGGCATGCCGACACGGGCAGGAAGAGGTATGTACGCCTCGACAAATGGATCTACCGGATCCTTTACTGGCTGCTGCCCCTGTTCATCCTGGCCTGGCTGGTGGCGACGCTGCACAACACGGCGCTGGTCGTGATCACCGGCGTATTGTGGTACTTCGGTCTGGCCGTGTCGGCCGTCGCCGGCAGACTGCACCAGGAGCATATCAACGTCGACCGTATCACCGGGCGTTTCGGCGGGCTGCGCCGCGGCTTCTACCGGATGGTCAAGAACATACCCGTACTGGGTAAGAAAAGGAATCCTTTCAAGGCCCTCAAAGGGGTCTCCCTGGAGATCGGCACAGGCATGTTCGGCCTGCTGGGACCCAACGGTGCCGGCAAGACCACGCTCATGCGCATCGTCTGCGGTATCTACGACCAGAGCTACGGCAAGGTATGGATCAACGGTTATGACACCCTGAAGAACAGGGAGGAGCTGCAGGGATACATCGGTTACCTGCCGCAGGAGTTCGGCATGTATGAGAACATGACGGCACGGGAGTACCTGGAGTACCAGGCCATCCTCAAAGGCCTCACCGACCGCAAGACGCGGGAAAAGCGCCTGGAATATGTCCTGGGGGCGGTACACATGCTCGACCACGGGGATGAGAAGATCTCCTCTTTCTCGGGTGGCATGAAGCAACGCATCGGCATCGCACAGATCCTGCTGCATCTGCCACGCATCCTCGTCGTCGACGAGCCTACGGCAGGCCTCGACCCGCGCGAACGCATCCGTTTCCGTAACCTGCTGGTGGAGCTCTCCCGCGAACGTATCGTACTCTTCTCCACCCATATCATCGAGGACATTGCCAGTTCCTGCAACCACGTGGCGGTGATCGACAGGGGTGAGCTGAAGTATTACGGGGATCCGCAGGACATGACCCGTTTTGGGAAAGGGAAAGTGTGGCAGGCAGAGGTGACGGAGGAAGAGTTTAAGGAAAATACCGGCAGGTGGCTGGTGGTGCATCACATGCAGGTGGGTGAGAAGATACGTGTGCGCCTGGTCGCCGGCCGGAAGCCGCTGCCGCAGGCCGTGCAGGTGACACCGTTGCTGGAAGATGCTTATTTATGTTTGTTGAAAGATATCAAATGATATGGAAAGGAGAGTGAACCTGAAAAAGACCGGAGGGGGCCTCGTCAATGCGTTTGACCTGGTGAGCCGCCTGGTGCGGTACAACATGAAGATCATTTTCGCCCAGCGGTTCGGATGGTTCGTGCTGGTGGCCCTGCTGGTGTTCCTGCTCATCGCCGGCCTCACCGTCTACGACGGCAGCGCCGTGGAGACACCTTTCATCTACGGCTCGCTGATCCTCCCCGGCGTGCTGTTGTTGTTCTATCCCACGGCCTTCGGCATACAGAACGATGAGGATGCCAGGGTGCTGGAGATCCTCTTCGGGATCCCCAACTACCGGTACAAGGTGTGGCTGGTGCGGCTGCTGATGATCTATCTGATCCTCTACGTGATCCTCGTGGCCTTTGCGGAGATCGCCTCCATAGGCCTTTTCCGTGTCAATATCTTCGAAGTAGCCTGGCAGCTGATGTATCCGATGTATTTCATCGGAATGATGGCCTTCATGCTCTCGACGGTGATACGCAGCGGCACAGGCACGGCCGTGGTGATGGTGGTGCTGGGCATCGGCCTCGTCATGTTCAGCGGGGCGGTGGACCGCACTTTCTGGAATGTCTTCCACAACCCGTATGACCTGCCCCGCAGGATGAACGATGTGGTATGGCATGCCGTCACCGTCAAAAACAGGATCTTCCTGATCACCGGGGGGACGCTCTTCCTGCTCACAGGACTCCTCAACCTGCAGAAGAGGGAGAGGTTTATCAGGTAGGGGGTTGAAAAGTTGAAGAGTTGAAAGGTTGAAAAGTTAAAAAGTCGAAAGGGTAGGGGCAACCCTGTGTGGTTGTCCTGAAGGAAAAGGTCGAAGGGGCGATGAAGCGATGAAGCGATGAAGCGATAAAGCGAATTTAACTCACAACTCGCAACTCACAACTCGCAACTCTTTATCCAGGAAGGGTGTAATCAAGATAGTCCAGCACCAGGGGGATCTCGTCGGGGTCGATGCCGTTGGCGATGAGCCAGGGCTTGTCGGCTTCAAAGATCTTCATGAACTCCCGGAAATCGCCGCCTCCTGTTTTGTAGGCCTGTTGATAAAGACGGATCGCTTCGCGGCGACGTCCCAGGGCCCACTCCACATGCCCTGCGTTCAGGAGGTCGTGGCGGGCCGGTTCTTTGGCCAGGATCTTATCGTAATATTTTTTCGACTCTTC
>CAZYQV010000410.1:0-7228 GCA_964649775.1 uncultured Rikenellaceae bacterium | reverse complement strand
AGTTTGCAGTTGTTGTTTTTTTGCATATTTTTAGGAAAAACACCAGCAGATCATAAATAAAAACAGTCCTGTCATGAAAAAACATT
Source organism: uncultured Rikenellaceae bacterium (assembly GCA_964649775.1). Taxonomy (GTDB): domain Bacteria; phylum Bacteroidota; class Bacteroidia; order Bacteroidales; family VadinHA17; genus DRPN01. The sequence goes on along the minus strand of CAZYQV010000410.1, from coordinate 7,142 downwards.
CGTCCGTACCATTTTTTCTGATCCTTTTCTTCGTAATTACCACTGTTTATTCCTGCAAAAACACACCTGCGGGGGAAAAGGAGAAAGGAGAGGCGGTCGTTGAACAGGGATATCCCGTGACCCTGACCCCCGACACCCTGGGCGACTCCCTGCGCTGGCATGCGGCCCTGCACGAAGGGAAAGGATTCACGGTCGTGGAAGACAAATCTCTCGGATACAGCATCAGCAACATCCTTATCCTCCCCGAGGGCTTTGACAACAAAGACACGATCCGGATCGAAGGATCAGACCCGGTCGAAAAGGTTTATGTCACCGACCTTGACGGCGACGGCAAAGAGGAACTGTTCCTCGTCACCCGTTCTGCGGGGTCGGGAGCTTATGCCGGCGTGACGGGTTACGGCACCGTCAGGGAGAACAGGCTGCAGAAAATCGACATCGGCGACCTCACCGAAAGCGACAAGGTGCCGGAAAAGATCAAGAAAGGCCTCCGGGGCCACGAAGAGATACGCTTCGACAAGAACAGCATGATCATCTCTTTCCCCCTTTACCTCGAGAACGATCCCAACGCAGACCCCACCGGAGGAGAGGCTTCCGTCACCTGTCATCTGGTCACAACGGACGGGAAACTGCAACTGCAGTGCGTAAGCGCCGAGTCGAAAGAATGATACGAAGATGATCGTTTCTCCTGGCGGCACATACCGGACAAAGGGGAGTCAAAACGCCCTTTCTTCATCCTTTCAAACTTCAAGCATCAAGCATCGAGCATCGAGCTTCCCATATTCCTGCCCCGAAAGACGATGATGCGATAAAGCGATGAGGAGATGCAGGAAAGCAGGGATTAATTCGACTTCATGATTTCACTTCGCCTCCGGCTCGTACAATCATTGTCTCATTAACTTTTCAACCCTTTCAACCTTCAAGCTTCAAGCTTCAAGCATCGAGCTTCCTCATCCTCCCCAGCCTCCAGGCCGTCATCAGGGTGAACACGCCCAGTAAGATCAACAGCTTCCAGATATCCGGAGCCACCTCCTTCCATCCCCCGCCCATCACGACGATACGCGTGCCGGCATGCAGGAAGTGGGTGGTGGGCACCGCCTGTGCCAGCCACTGCAGCGGCAGCGGCATGGCCGTCACCGGCCACGAGTAGCCCGAGATCAGGAAAAAAGGATAGGTCGAGAAGGCCAGGATCGCCATGTACCGCACCTGGCTCCGGATGAACGAGCCGGCAAAGATCGCCAGCATGGCGATGGTCGCCACAAAGATCATCCCCACCGTCAGCAGGGCCGCCATATTACCGGCACGGTGCACCCCCAGCAAAGGATAGATCCCCCCGAAAAAGATGAGAAAATAAGCAAAGTAGAGAAAAAGATAATAGGCTGACTTGCCCGCCATATAATCCGGCACACCCCCCTCACGCCGCAGGTAACGGCCCAGCCGCCCCTTCTCATTGTCGACGGCCACACTCTCTCCCATGCCGATGAGCAGCGTCTGCTGCAGGATCAGGAAGAGCAACCCCGGCAACAGAAAATCCCCGTAATTGTTGGTAGGATTGTACACCGGCCGTATCTCGGGGATCACCGGGTTGATCAGCTCCATCGCATGCTTGGGGTTGATGCCGTGCACCTCAAAGTAACGCAGCCTCACCCCCGACCCGACGGTCATCATCAACAGATTGACCGCCTTGTTCAGATCATTGGAAGGAAGAAAACGGGTGGTGTTGAGGTATAACTTCACATCCGCCCCCTGCAGTCTGAGCAACCGCTTCTCAAAACCTTCCGGGAACCAGAGGAAACCCGTGATCTCCTGCCGGTAAAGCAGGTCAACAGCCTCCTCGTAACTGTGCAGTTTTCCGGTGAGGCCTATCTTGGGCGTGGCAGAGAGCAAACGGGTGATCTCCAGGGTGGTGGTCGTGTTGTCATGGTCCACCACCGCAAAAGGGATACGATCAATATCTTTTTGTATATAGATCGTCCCCAGCAACACGGCATACAGCAAAGGAGCGATCAGCACCGTCAGCAGGACGCTGTGGTTGTCCAGCACCTGATGCAACTCCTCCCGTATGATCTCAACCATGTTTTTCATGCTGTCGCAGGTATCAATTGAGCATCTTCTCCCTTCCGGATCTCCCCCACACGTATTTTCAGAGCCACCCATGCCGTCACCAGCCCTACAGCCAGGAAGAGGGTCAGGATCCTTATCTCCGGCAGGATATACACAAAAGGGGTCCCTATCTGATAGAGCTTGAAGAAAGCATGCAGAAAATGGGTATACGGGATGAACTGTGCATAGAGGCTGTTGAAGAAGGGCATCCCGAACATCGGGAAGGTGAATCCGCTGAAGACGAATGCCGGGGAGTTATAGAAAAAAGAGAGGTCGAGGGCCACCAGCTCATCATCCAGCGTGGCAGAGATCATAAACCCCAGAAAAATGTTCACCAGTGTGATGAGGGAGAAGAGGACGATCAGCTCAGGCACCCTCTGCATGAACGGTATGCCGAAGAGGTGAAAGATCAGTGAGATAAGCATGATGATCCCCAGGCCATACGCCAGGTATGCCAGGGCCTTGCCCAGCAGCATCTGGAAAGGACTCTCTCCGGCCGTCCGCATCAGCTCCCTGAACGTACCGTCGTTGACCTCCGTATTGAAAGCTTTGGCAGACACAAAAAAGATGAACATCTGCAGCAGAACGGTCATCAGGCCGGGCAAAAGGTAATAGAGATAGTTGAACCAGGGATTGAAAAGGGTGTTGACATGCGTTTCTACCGGCATCACCAGCGCCATGGCGGTGGGATGGTCGATGCCCACATGTTCCAGACGGTTGATGGTCACCCCTGCCGAGACGGTGGCGGCGATCACCGCAGCCTCCCGGTAGAGGATGTTCCCGAAGACGATGTTCGACGAGTTGGTATAGACCACCAGGCGTGTCGACCGGTTGCGGTAGATATCACGGGCAAAGCCGGCAGGCAGATAAAAGACAGCATGCTCATCATGGGTCAGGAAATATTTCCGCAGCTCCTCCTCCGACGAGAGATAATCGGTGATCTTCATGGCAGCCGAGCTGCTGATCATCGACACCACCTGCCGCGACACGACCGAATGGTCGGCATCATACACCGCCACAGGGATGTGGCGCATGGCCCCGTGGAGGTAGATCAGCCCCAGGAAGAGAAAGACCCCCGGCGGCAGGAAAACCAGCAGGGTGCGGGCAAAACGGTCGCGGGCGATCCTCCCGGTCTCACGCAGGGCTACCTCTATGAAAGCAAAAGGTTTCACACTTACATTTTAATCCGTATGGTCATGCCGGGCCGCAGGGCGGGATGTTTTTCCACCGGCTTCAGCCGCACCTCGAAGGTCTTCAGGTCGAACTCCCCCTTGTTCTTCGTGGGGGTCCAGGTGGCAAAATCGGGCATCACGGCAATGTAGGAGACCTCCAGCTCTATCTCTTCCCCTCCCAGGCCGGGGACCGTCCCCCTGACACGGGCTCCCTTTCTGAAGAGAGGCAGCTTATCCTCCCGCACGTTGAGCACGGCATAGATCTTCTCCGGGATCATCAGGGTGATCACGGGAAACCCCGGAGCCATCACCTCGCCCTCTTCGGCGATCTTACTGCTCACCAGCCCCGACACCGGCGCCCTGATATCCAGCTGCTCATAAAAAGCCATCGCCTCCTCGTACACGTTCTTCGCCTGCAGATATGTGGCCTCGGCAGCCTCTATGTCCTCTTTACGGGCTCCGTTCTCTGCCATGTCGTATAGTGCCTTCGCCGCATCCATGGCATCCCTGGCAGCATTGTACTTGAAGGTCATCTCGTCCATCTCCTGTTGCGAGATGATGCTGTCGGCAAACAACACCTGAAAACGCCTGTAGGTCTTCTCCGCAAACTCAAACTGGCTGCGGGCCATCTCATACTGGTTGCGCAGGGCGCGTTTCTCCTCCTCACGGGCGCCTTTTTTGGCACGCTTCACCACCGTCTCGGCCGCCTTCACCAGCCCTTCGGCCTGTCCTACCTTGGCATCCATGATCTTTGTCTCCATCGTGAAGACCAGCTGCCCCTTCTTCACACTGTCCCCCTCATCCACCATCACCTCTTTCACCCTGCCGGGGATCAGGGACGAGACATTCACCGTAGGTGCTTCGAACATGCCCAGCATGATGCCCTCTCCCTCATCCTCATGCCGGAAGAGGAGGAGGACGACCGCAACGATGATCACGACCACAGGGATCAGCAGGGCAACTGTGCTTTTTGATAACTTCATGACAAACAGACTTTATTTTGAACTGAAATTTAACATCTCAAGGGCCTTGCGGGCATTGCCGGTGGCCAGGTACAGGTTGGCGATGGCCAGGTAATAGTCGTAGAGCGACTTCAGCCTTTCCACCTCTGCCCCTTCATACAAAAGGCGGGCATCGATGACATCGGTCGATTTGGCCAGTCCTTCGCGGAAACGTTTCTCATTGATCTCCAGGTTTTTTTCTGCCAGCTCGACCGTCGGCTCCATCTTCAGGTAGCGCTCCCGCTTGTTGATCACCTCCCGCCATGATTTGTCCACCAGCAGGTTGATCTGCTCGTGGGCATACTTGTCGGCCAGCTCCACCTGCTCGGAGAGATAGCGTGTAGCTTTGAGCTTGTTGTACTTCTCCATGCCGTGGAAGATGTTGAAGTGGGCCTGTACCCCCACGAAGAAAGGCGGCAGGGTGACGGGATAGTTGTTGCCGAAAGCATTGTACTGTCCCCACGCCGCTATCTGCGGCATGAACTCCGACCGTACCAGAGCGTGTTTCTGGCGGACCATCGCTTTCTGCTGGTTGATCATCCGGAAGAGAGGCTGTTGGGCTACGGCCTCGTTCTTCAGCCCTGTCACCTCCAGCGGGACGACCCTGAAAACGAGGCTGTCGGTCACCTCCACGACCACGGTGTCGGGCAGCCCCATGCTGGCCTTGAGCGCCAGGAGCGCCAGCTCCAGCCTGTTCTGATCATCGATCATGTCGCGCTCGGCATTGGCTACGGCCACCTTGGCCCGCAACAGCTCATGCGAGGGGATCACCCCTATCTCGATGGCCCGGCGGGCATCCCGCTCATGACGCTGCATGCCGGCCACCACATTGCGGCGTACCGCCACCACCTGCTGCAACAACACCACACCGAAATAACGCTCGATGGTCTCGCGGGTCACCTCATTGCTCACCTTCTCCAGCTCGGCACTGGAATATCCCAGATCAGCCTCGGCAAAACGTTTGCCGGCGATGATCTTGCCCCCCAGGAACAGTGGCTGCGTGGCCACAATGTTCAGGTTGGGGTACTGCTGCTGATCAATGACGACATTATATACAGGCAACTGCCCCAGACGGCTGACGATACGCTGATAGATCACCTCCTGCGCCTCGTCGGAGAGTCCCAGCTCATTCGCAATGTGCGCACCGTAATATCCGAACATCTCATCTACCGACTCCTTCATCTTGCTCATATTCACCTCCGGGTTCTCACTCACCCACGTGTACCCGCCCATCACATCCAGCGAAGGGAAATAATTGCCCAGCGAAGCTTTCCGCATCTGCTCTTTCTCCGCCACAGCCTGACGATAACGACGGATCAGCGTATTGTTCTTCATGGCACTGTCCACGGCAGAGACAAGAGATACCCTCAACGGCTCCTGAGCATGCAAAACAGCTCCCAGCAAAAAAAGAAAAACATGTAACTGCAGAAAAAACCTCCGGTTGACCATCATCATATTATTTTTGCATGTAAAATGCATGTGATAACCTGTCTCTCATGTGCAGGCAATATAAGGAAAAATGATTTTTTTTATAAGGATTCCTGAGGCGTCTGCTGCCTGTCTTTTCTCCGGATGATCTGGAGATACAGTCTCACCACCGTCCCTGCAGGACGTCCGGCCTCAAAAAGATCTTCAAACACGATCCTGAAAGCATTGGTTCTGTTCTTCAGGTTCAGATAATCGAGTCTTCTTTTCAGTAACTCTATTCCTTTGCTTTGATGTTTTTTCGCTTTTGCCAGCTCCCGGGCTTTGGCACGGCCGATGCCGTTATCGCGGACGGTGACCAGCAGGTGTTCCACCTCCTGATCGATCCTCACCTCTATCTCCCCTCCTTCTCTCCTGGGCAGCAGGCCATGCTTGATGCTGTTCTCCAGCAAAGGCTGAATAAGCATCGGAGGCACCAGCAGACGTTCCGTATCTTCCACGGAGATGATGAACTCGATCTTTATCTTATCCCCCAGCCTGAACTGTTCCACGCCGGCATACCGCTGCAGGAAAGAGATCTCCCGCGATAGCGGGATATAGTCTTCCGAGACACTCTCCAGGTTCTCCCGTATCACCAGCGACAGATCACCGATGAAATCCAGGGTCTCCTCTTTGCTCTTGTTCATCACCGCCGCCTGGATGGTGTTCAGGGTGTTAAAGATAAAATGGGGACTCATCTGCAGCTGCAGGGCTTTGATCTGCAGCTCGGCGCTCTCCCGTATCATCCGGTTGCGCACCTCCTCTTTCTTCCGCAACCGCTCATACCTGATCCTTACAAGCAGATATACACTTCCCAACACGACAACAAGCAGAATAGCCAGAAACCACCACCGTACCCATACCGGCTTCATGATCAGGAAACTTACCTCCTGCCTGTATATTTTGTGCGTCTCCAGATCTTTGGCCTCCATCACTATACGGTACCTGCCGGGCTTGAGGAATGGCAGACTGATCACATTGGTGCGGGCCCATTTGCCTTCGTTCACATGATAACGGTACTCCACATTTCTGTCCGTAGGATAATCCAACAGATAAAAGGTCATGCTGATATCTTTCGTGGAAGCAGGCAGCCTGAACCCGTCCAGACAGGTGATCCCCATATTCCTGCCGTCGACGATCAGCTCCCGCACCCTGATCCCCCCGTACTTCTCCCGGTGCACCGGCATCCCTATACGTACCAGACCTTTCTGCGTATGAACGAACAAATATCCCCGGTCAGCCACCACAGGATCCGACGTAGAGACATCCAGGTATCCGTTATACCGGTTATAAAACCAGAGCGTGTCAAAACGCCCTTCCCACAGCTCTTCTTCCGGAATGATGTTCAGACCGTTGTTGGTGGCCAGATACAAAAAACCATCTTTGAACCTGATCCACTTGTAAC
>CAZYQV010000409.1:0-3906 GCA_964649775.1 uncultured Rikenellaceae bacterium | reverse complement strand
TGCTGTCATGTGATGCGTGGGACCGTTCGCTGGACACCGCACAGAGAGACAGCCTTCTCAGACAGACACCTCTCTATGAGGTGATCATAGAAGCCCGGCATGGACGGCGTTTCAGGATGCGGGTGTATCCCTTGCAGGCGCGTGGGCCCTCGGCGGCTCCCGGAGGAAGAGACCCCGATGTGGCAAGGGCCTGGGTGGAGCCCCAGGAAGAGATGGTGCTGATAAAATACTACCGGATCGACCCCTTTCTTTTTACGGCCGGCGACCTTCTGTTGAAAAATCCTTAGAGCATCGTTTCCGGCACTGCCGGAGGAGGGAAAAGAGAGGCCTGACAACCCCGGCGGAACGAAAAACAAAAATTGGCATAATGACTTTTTTTTTGTATACTTGATACCATATTTTTCCGCGACGGATCATAACAAAAAAAAGCAATAAACCGATGAGATTTGTAGTTTCGAGTCACGACTTACTTCAACACCTTCAGTCTGTTAGCCGGGTGATCAGTTCGAAGAACTCTCTGCCTATCCTGGACGATTATCTTTTCCGTCTGGAGGACAATGTGCTGACGATTACCGCCTCGGATCTTGAGACGACGCTGATCACGCAGATGAAGATCGAGAATGCCGACGAGAACGGCAGCATTGCCCTGCCGGCCCTGCGACTGACCAACACCCTCAAGGAGTTTCCCGAGCAGCCGCTCACCTTCGAGATCAACCTGGAGACCCTTGCCGTGGAGATCCTGGCGGATCAGGGCAAGTACAGCATCGTGGGACAGCGGGCCGTGGAATATCCGCAGGTGCCTTCCCTCAAAGAGGAGATGAAGACGGTGCTGGAGATGGATCCCGGGGTGCTGTACAACGGCATCACACGGACCATTTTTGCCACGGCCAACGATGACCTGCGGCCCATCATGAACGGTATCTATTTTGATATCGAAGAGGAACAGGTGACCCTCGTCGCCAGCGATGCCCACAAGCTGGTACGGTACATACGCAAAGGGATGAGCGTCGACAAACCCGGTTCATTCATCCTGCCAAAAAAACCGGCCTCTCTGCTGAAGAATATCCTCCCGAAAGAGGAAAATGATGTGATCATTGAGTTTGACGACAAGAATGCCCGTTTTGTCCTGAGCGATCATACGCTGGTGTGCCGTCTGGTGGAGGGGAGCTATCCCAGCTACAACTCGGTCATCCCGCAGGACAATCCCAACAAGATGCATGTCGACAGGGTGGCGATGATGAATGCGCTCAAAAGGGTGTCCGTCTTCTCCAGCCAGGCCAGCAACCTGGTGCGGCTGTCCATCACCGGCAACCAGCTGACCCTCTCGGCACAGGACATCGACTTTTCGGTGTCGGCCAGCGAATGGCTCAACTGTCAGTACGACGGGGACGATATGGAGATCGGCTTCAAGTCGACCTTCCTCCTGGAGATCCTCAGCAACCTGCCGGGGGACGAGGTGGTCTTCGAACTGGCCGATCCTACCCGGGCCGGCATCATCCTGCCCTCCGAGCAGGAGTCGGAAGACGATGACCTGCTGATGCTGCTGATGCCGATGATGATCGGTGGCCCCAGCTAATCTGTTCTCCTGAGCCGGATCTGTTTATGCGTTCATCCTCCGGAAGAGGATGAGAGAAGATAATATTTCACCCATGGAACTTAATCTGAAGAAACCCATTGCTTTTTTCGATCTGGAGACCACAGGTCTGGATATCTCGAAAGACAGGATCGTGGAGATCGCTGTGTTGAAGATCGATCCGGAAGGGAAAAAGGACAGCCTTCACATGTTCCTCAACCCGGAGATGCCTATCGACCCGCGGGCGACGGCCGTCCACGGCATCAGGGATGAGGATGTGGCCGATGCTCCCACTTTCTCGCAGGTCGCCAGGAACCTGGCAGATTTCATCGCCGGCTGTGATCTGGCAGGATACAACTGCAACCGTTTTGACGTGCCCCTGCTGGCTGAGGAGTTCGCCCGTGCCAATGTGGAGATCGACCTGAAAAAGCGCAAGATCATCGATGTGCAGGTGGTCTTCTTCAAAAAAGAACAACGGACACTGGCGGCTGCCTACAGGTTCTACCTCGACAGGGAGATGCAGAACGCCCATACGGCAGAGGCGGATACCGAGGCCACCTATGAGATCCTGAAAGCCCAGCTCGAACGCTATGATGATCTGGAAAATGATGTGACATACCTCTCCGACTTCACCTCCCAGACGAAAAATGTGGATTTTCTGGGAAGGATCATCTACAACGAAAACAACGAGGAGGTCTTTAACTTCGGGAAATACAAAGGCCGGCGGGTAGCGGATGTTCTGAAGAAAGACCCTTCCTATTACGACTGGATGATGAAAGGGGATTTCCCGATGTATACCAAGAAGGTGCTGACGCAGATCAAATTAAGGGAATTTGGGACGTAGGGATTGTAGAGACTGGAGGGACTGTAGAGGCTTCGGTGACGATTGAGAGGCTGAGGGGTTTTTGATTATTCAGGTATTTTATAAGAGGAAAAACCGATGAAAATCATCTGTATCGGCCGCAACTATGCGGAACATGCCAGAGAGCTGAACAATGCCGTGCCGGAGAAGCCGGTTTTTTTTATGAAACCCGATACGGCCCTGCTGCCGGATAACAAACCTTTTTATTTGCCTGATTTCTCGCAGGAGATCCATTATGAGACGGAGCTGGTCCTGAAGATCTCGAAGATGGGAAAGCACATTGAGAAAGGCTTTGCACACCGGTATTACAATGAAATAGGCATCGGCATCGACTTTACGGCCCGTGACCTGCAGCGTGAGTGCAAGCAGAAAGGATTACCCTGGGAGGTGGCCAAGGCCTTCGATGGCTCTGCGCCCCTGGGAGGTTTCCTGCCGAAGAAAACGCTGCCGGACCCCATTCTTTTCCATCTTGATATCAACGGCAGGACGGTACAGAAAGGGTCTACGGAGGATCTTCTTTTTTCTTTCGATGAGCTGATCGCCTATGTTTCAAGGTTCATCACGCTGCGTACGGGCGACCTGATCTTCACGGGCACCCCCGCCGGGGTGGGACCCGTCAAAAAGGGAGACCGCTTGCAGGCCTGTATAGGGGATCAGCTGTTGCTGGATTTCGATGTGAAATAAGGAAGATCGATGAACTCCCTTGCCCCCGGGGTCCTGGCGGCAAAAAACTTTGAACGGCAGGTACGGACTATCTGATGTGCGTCAGCATCCTGACGATCTTTTCCGGCGGACGGATGGGACGGAAACTCTTCCCGTCGGTGAAGATCAGTTCGGTGGTGGCTGTGGCCACCTGCTTTCCCTCCTCATTGGTGAGATCATAGGAGAAGATGATCCGTGGCCCGCGGATCTCTTCAAGTGTCACTTTCACAGCGATGATATCATCGTAATAGGCAGGGTAGAGGAAGGTGATGTTGATGTTCCGGACAGGGAAAATGATGCCGCTGTCCTCCAGCTCTTTGTAAGTGATCTCCGAACGGCGCATCAGATCGGTACGGGCCTCCTCAAGATAGAGCGGGTATACACTGTGATGCAGTACCCCCATCCGGTCGGTCTCCCCGTAACGGACACGGATATGTGAGGTGTGGGTGGGTTTCGGGTTTTCTTTCTCCATGGGCGCAGATTTATTGATCGCTAAATTACCTGATACCACTTTGTTTTCCAAATATAGCGGGAGGCAGTTGTTTGCGGCCATCTTCGGAAAGAAAAAAATACCTATTTAAATAGGTATTTTAATAGGTATTTAAATACCTATTTTTATAACAAGGGTTCTTTGCCGGACGGGAGGGGTGAAGGGTTGTTTTTCCTGCGGATCAGGAGCAGGCCGAGGAAAGTGATCAGTCCGTTGAGTATCAGCATCTCGAAGCCGAACCGGTATCCGTTGAACCATGTTTCGGAATGGAGGTTCAGG
>CAZYQV010000408.1:0-2893 GCA_964649775.1 uncultured Rikenellaceae bacterium | reverse complement strand
GCACCTCCGCATGGTATGCTCCCGGCGCTGCCGTAGCACAAATGGTTGAGTCGATCGTCATGGACCAGAAACGTATCTTTCCCGTTTGTGCTTATCTGAAAGGGGAATATAATCTGAACGACATCTACATCGGTGTGCCGGTGAAACTCGGCAAAGAAGGGATCGAAGAGATCATTGAGGTGGAGCTGGACGATACCGAGCGCAATCTCCTCGACACTTCGGCCAAAGCAGTCCGCGAAGTGATGGACGTCCTGGACAATATGAAACTCTTCTGAGAAAAGCTTTTCCGACAAAAGAATACGGGCCTGCGGGTCCGTTTTTTTTTTGCCGCACCAGCACATTGCTCTGAAAAATTATTTACTTTGTATGAACCAACGCAGATATCAGTCATGAATGTCTTCTATTATGCTCTGCTGATCCTTGCCGCTTATCTCATCGGTTCGATCCCTTCCTCCATCCTTATAGGCAGGATCTTTTACCATCTGGACATCCGCGACCATGGTAGCGGCAATGCGGGGGCAGCCAACACTTTCCGTGTGCTGGGCTGGAAAGCCGGCGTAACGGTGCTCCTCTTTGATGCCTTCAAGGGATGGATCTCTGTACGTCTGGCCCATTTTGCAGGGATAGTCCCCGGCCCTTCCGAGGCGTTCATGACCCAGCAACTCATCCTGGGCACCACGGCCGCGGTGGGTCATATCTTCCCTATTTATGCCCGTTTTAAGGGAGGCAAAGGGGTAGCCACCTTCCTGGGGGTGGCTCTGGCCATCGCCCCCTGGGCCACCCTCATCAGCATAGGCGCTTTCATCCTCGCCCTCTTCCTCTTCAATTATATCTCTCTCAGCTCAATGATCGCCGGCGCCATGTTCCCCGTGTCGGTATGGCTCATCCTCCCCTCCCCCTGGCTCTCACTGCGCATCTTCGCCATCCTGGTAGCACTCCTGCTGATATGGACCCACCGCAGCAACATACGCAGGATCATCCGCGGAGAAGAGTCCCGGGCCAGCGACCTGATCAAAAAGAAAAAAAAGCCACAGGAAGAACAAACCTGACCCGGACGACCGCAATGCGGTGATCTTCCTCATCTTTTGACAAAAAGCAGCGAAGGGAACGTAACATATTCCCCTTCATCACGTTCCAATCTACATAAACCAATAACTGTTTTCCCATGAACACGAAAAACCTTTTTGTTTTTGTAATGGTTCTAACAGGAGCTTTGCCTCTTTTCTCCTGCTCCAAAGACGACACTACGGGTCCTGTCACCGGGACGACATTCATCGCCGGACACACCGTCGCTACGGAAGCGGTGCTACGGTCTATCCCCGCGGATTATATCGACAAAGCACGTACCACTCTGCACATTGCCTATCAGCACACCTCCCACGGCACCCACGTTTCACGCGGGCTCTTCGGACTCCAGTATTACAAGGCAGGTGATGATGAGCTTTTCGGCATCACCAACAACAAGCCCACCACGGGTAAGCTTGATTTTCATGATTATGCGTTGAAATCTTATGCAGCGCCGGGCGAAGATGCCTCTGACCTGAGCCGCAACGAGACGGCTTTTATCCAGGCCACGCGCAACTACCTCGACGACCCAAAGAACGCCGAGACAAACGTCGTGATGTGGTCGTGGTGTAACATCGCCGGACACCATGTCTCGGACAACTACCTCAAAGGGATGGACTCTCTCATCTCGGAATACGGACCCGGCGGCAGCAAGATAGGCTCAGGGGCCGGACAGCGGGAAAAAGCTGTCACCTTTATCTTTATGACCGGCCATGCCAATGTCAACGACAACGTCGGTGACGGAAAGCCCAGGAACCAGGCCGACCTGATCATCGACTACTGCAAAAAACACAAACAGTTCTGCCTCGATTATTACAGCATCGACACCCACGACATGGACGGCAACTACTGGGAAGATGCCGGGGATAACGGAAACTCCTCAGAGTACGGCGGAAACTTTTACGAAGACTGGCAGAACAGCCATAAGCTGGGAACAGACTGGTATGAGAACAAAGACGCCCCGGGAGGAAACCCCGTCTACGGTGCCCACAACACCCAGCACATCACCGCCAACAGAAAGGCCTACGCCATGTGGTGGATCCTGGCCCGCATCGCCGGATGGAACGGGGAATAAGAAAAGCCGTAAAACCCGTTTTTTCTTTGACCCGGCATGTGCTTAAGTGCCAAAGAATGATCAGGAACGGCCTCCCTGCAACATTCTACCACCCGCCTTTTTACTGATAGAACGGGAAATGCCGCACCATCCAGAGGATGGAATTCTTCCAGCTGTCAGGGGTATCATCAATGAAGACATTTCCCTTGTTACCGTCATATACCGAAGTACCGTCACTCTTGAAAATACTGATATAGGCCGTAGCATGATACTTTTTTGTGGTCGAGGAGGTATTCACCCCGTAGGTGTTTGTCTGGGTATAGTTCTTTTTACTGTTACTTGATTCAAACCCGCCGCTGGTAGAAGAGGTTCCCTGAAGCGATTTATCCACCGAACCGATCAGGATATAATCGGCTTTCACCACCTCGGCCAGTTCCTTGATCGTATAATCATCCAGATTGTCTGCAGTAATACCGGCCTTGTGCAATGCCACGTTCACATCCCGCGCATTCAACGGTTTCACCCGGAAATGTTTCTGTTTCTTTTCAATATAGCCGATCAGAAAACTCTGGGCCTGTTTTCCCTCCTGCGGAGACGGCCTTCCATCATCCGTGAATGTGAAAGGAAGGATCGCGATCGTCTCTTGCGCCATAGCCACAGCAGGAGCGAACATCAGGACGACCCATAAAAAGATCATAACTTTTTTCATCATAAATAAAATTTAAATTAGATAATTCACAGGCAAATATAAACATTATTTTTTATTTAGACTTA
>CAZYQV010000407.1:0-7921 GCA_964649775.1 uncultured Rikenellaceae bacterium | reverse complement strand
CTGGAGGTGGAACACCTGATCCAGGCCCTGAAAGCTGCCGGCAAGGATTTTCAGTACAAGATCTATCAGGACATCCCGGGGGGACATTCGTTCAACAGGATGGACACGAAGATCGCCAAAGAGATCAGGGTGGAGATCTATAAGTTCCTCGACCGGTACCTTCATCCGCCGCGGCCCATCAAGACACTCAAAGAGCTGCAGAAAGCCGCATACGTATATCCGTGATCCGCACTTTTTTCCGGGAGAGCACTACAGTTCGTCGGAATAGACCACCGGCGTGGCATCGCGCAGGTTGTAGCTGCTGGACATCATTTTCCCGTAGGCGCCGGCACTCCGTATTGCCAGGATGTCGCCGCGGTGCGTGAGGGGAAAAGGGATGCCGCGGGCAAAGGTGTCGGCCGTCTCGCAGACAGGACCCACCACATCCACATGCAGCTCCTCGGCAGTAGCCCCGCGGTGACGTGCCGAGAGGTTCTCGATGCGGTGGACCGTCTCATAGAGGGCCGGCCGTATCAGGTCGGTCATGCCGGCATCGACGATCACGAAGGTACGTGCCGAGCTCTTCTTGACATAGAGCACCCGCGTGATGAGATCGCCCATCTGTGCCACCAGCGAACGTCCCAGCTCGAAATACACCTCCTGTCCTTCCTGCCTCTGCAGGGTGTCATGGATAACCCCGAAGAACAGCTCAAAATCCGGTACGGGATCCTGCTCGGGATGACGGTAGTCCACGCCCAGACCTCCCCCCAGATCGATCGTCTTCACCGGCAGTCCCGCCGCCGTGAAGAGCTGCTGCAGCTCGTTCACCCTCCCGGCCAGCTGCCGGAAGACCTCCATATCGGTGATCTGCGAGCCTATATGCACATGGATCCCCTTAAAGAGGAGTGCAGGAGACGCTTTCAGCAGGGCAATGACCGGCTCCAGGTCCCCGGCGAGGATACCGAACTTGTTCACCTCGATACCGGTGGTGATGTGCCGGTGGGTATGGGCATCCACCATGGGATTGATGCGTATGGAGACGGGCGCCTGTACGCCACGCTGCCGGGCGAGGGTCCCGATGACCTGCAGCTCTTCCAGCGACTCCACGTTGAAAGCCCCTATGCCGGTATCCAGTGCCGTGAGGATCTCCTTATCTGTCTTGCCCACGCCGGCGAAGAAGATGGTGGCAGGATCAAAACCGGCAGCGGCGGCGGCAGTCACCTCGTTGCCGCTGACACAGTCGGCCCCCATGCCGGCCTCGCGCACCATCTGCAGCACACGCCGGTCGGCGTTGGCTTTCAAAGCATAGTGGATATGATAACCGTAGCGGCCGGCAGCCTGCTGCGCCCGGCGCAGGGTCTCCCGCAACAGACCGAGATCATAATAGTAGAAAGGCGTGGGCAGCTGCCCGAAACGTGTGACCAGCTCTTCAGTTGACATGGACCTCCCGGTTAAGAAAAAGATGATGATGCAGGGCCCTGAGCGCTCTCTCCTTGTCCTGCGAATGCAACAGGAGAGAGACATTGTTCATGCTGCCGCCGTACGAGATCATGCGCACGGGAATATCTTTCAGGGCATTGAAGATATGCCGCACCAGCCCCGGCCGTTCGGCCATAAAATCGCCCACAACACAGACGATCGACTGCTCTTCGTCGATCTCCACCATGCCGTATCTCTTCAGGGCGGCAGCGATCTCCTCCAGACGGCTGCCGTCGTCGATGGTCAGGGAGACCGACACCTCCGAGGTGCTGATCATATCGATGGGCGTGCGGTACCGCTCAAAGACCTCGAAGATCTTACGCAGGAAACCGTAGGCGTTGAGCATGCGCGTGGAACGGATGCGTATGGCGGTGATGCCGTCCTTGGCCGCCACCGCCTTGATGGCCGAGCCGGCACGGTGCGTGTGCACCAGCGTGCCGGGAGCCTCCGGGTTCATGGTGTTCCTGATGCGCAAAGGGATGTTCTTGCGGTGGGCGGGGAAGACACAGGCCGGATGGAGCACCTTCGCCCCGAAATAAGCCAGCTCGTCCGCCTCCTCATAAGACAACACCGGGATGGAACGCGTCTCGGCCACCACACGGGGGTCGTTGTTGTGTATACCATCCACGTCGGTCCATATCTGTATCTCTTCGACATCCAGGACAGCACCGATCAGACTGGCCGTGAGATCCGATCCTCCACGCCCCAGCGTATCGATCTGCCCCTCATGGTCCGAACAGATGAAGCCCTGCGTGATGAACAGGGAGACTCCGACCGCCCCGGCAATCTCCTCCTGCAGCTTCGCGGCCATCATCTCCATATCTACCATCCCGTCCTCATCCTTCCTCAGGAAAGCGGGAGCATACAGGTAGTGAAAAGGTGTGCCCAGAGACCTCAGCAGACAACGCAACAGACCCGTGGAGAACAACTCCCCCTGCGCCACGATCTCCTTTGCCACCCCCTCCGAAAAAGGCGTGTCCAGGAGAGCACGCAGACGGATGAAACGCCCCTCCACAAAAAGACGTCCCTCGTTGTAGATCACGTTGTCATCAAAAAGTTTGTATATGAAGGCCGAATAGTCCTGCTCCAGCTCCTTCAACAGGGAAAAAGCACTGTCCGCCTCCCCCTGCTCATGAAAACCTGCGATCCGCTCCAGCTTGTCCGTCGTACCCGACAATGCCGACAACACCACCACCGCAGGTACCTCACCACCGATCAGCCGCGGCAGCTCCCTGAAACGCTCCGGCGTCCCCACCGAAGTCCCTCCGAATTTCAATACTTTCATTTATCCCGTTCCCTTTTAGTAGTTTAATTATCAAATAACAACGTGAACAATACCGTTGTACTTTTCTTTCGCATTCTCTGCATCTCCTCTGCGACCTTCGCACGACAAGAACTTATATCAGGATCATCTCCCGGCAGCAAAAATATAAAAGCGCCCCTGTATGGTAAAATTTTTGTCAGAATAAAACATAATTTTAACTTTGTGTTAAATATTTAACACTTTTTTATTATGATACCGGTATCCGAGGCTGTCCGCAACATGATGTCCGAGACTCCTTTTCTGGAAGAGATGATCCGGGAAGGTCTGATCAACTACTCTTCGCTGGCCAGGAAGTTACAGCCGGGGCTCTCCCGGCGTCTGCACAAGGAGGTCAGCGTGGGGGCCATCGTGATGGCGCTGAAGAGGATGCCTGTATCGGGAGCCACGCGCATGCAGCGTGACCTGAAAGCATTTGTCCGCGACCTGGGGGATATGGTCACGCGCACCAACCTGATGGACTTCACCTTCCGCAACTCTCCCACCCTTCTGGAACATCATGCCCGTTTCCTCCAGTCGGTCGGCAGGGAGCGGGACATCTTCTGTACTTTCTCCCAGGGGGTTCATGAGACCACCATCATCATCAGTCACCAGGGAGCTCCCATGATGGAGACCTATTTTCGCAGTGAAAAGCTTCTCTCCCGCAAGAAGGGACTCGCGTCGATCACCATGCGGCTGCCGGCGGAGAACACCGAGATCCTGGGGTTTTACTATTTCATCCTGAAACAACTGGCCTGGGAGGGGGTCAACATCACAGAGGTGATCTCCACCACGAACGAGTTCACGATCGTCGTATCCGACAGGGAGATAGAGCAGGCTTTCTCCATCCTGCTGGCGATGAAACACGGTTTACGGTAACAATAGGCTGGGATCTTCAGATGATCGGGTCGTCATCTTTCTCGTTCTCCTCCTCTTCTTCCTCCTCACCCTTTTCGGTCAGCAATTCCATGTCGGAGTACTTTCCCTCGAACATTTCCTTGACCTCCTCTTTCAGGATACCCCCTTCGTAATCATCGTCGGTACTGATAATCATGTCGGCCTCATCCTCGGTCATGCGGACGAGATAATAGTACTCATCCGTCTCAAAAGGAAGCGCACTGACGTATTTACCGTCTTTGTTGAGAAAGGTGATCAGATACTGGCTGAACCCCTCAGGATATGACAGTTTGATCTGCTCCTGGATGCTTTTGTCCAGCTTGTCGTAATCCTTGATGATCCTGGGCTTAGTTTTATTCATGATGCTGATGAAATAACATCACAATGATATAAAAAAAACTCAAACAAAACATTTTCACATTTTTTTTTCAAAAAAAAATATGATCTTTATTGCCGGACCCTCCGGTTAGGGGCTCCGGCGTTGTCGGATCCCTCATCACACATGAGAAACAGGACATGTTATGCATATCCGTAATTAACCAACCCGAAAAACCTGCCATGAAAAAGCATCCGTTCCTTATTTGGTCTTTTCTGCTTCTTTTTCCTGCTGTTCTTCCTGCCCAGGAAGATGGCGAAGCCGCTTATATCCCGCCTGAAGACCCGCTGGTTCAGAAGAACCTGGAAGAGTGGCAGGATCTGAAGTTCGGTTTTATGATGCACTGGGGACCCTATTCCCAGTGGGGCATCGTGGAGTCGTGGTCTATCTGCAGCGAGGATGTGCCGTGGTGCCGTCGCAACGCAGAGGACTATACGGAATACAAGAAGGCTTACGAGCTGCTGCAGACGACGTTCAACCCCGGGCTGTTCGACCCGGAGAGCTGGGCAAAGGCCGCAAAAGAAGCCGGGATGAAGTATCTGGTCTTCACCACCAAGCACCACGACGGCTTCTCCATGTTCGACACGAAGCTGACCGGTTACAAGATCACCGATGAGCACTGTCCTTTCCACACCAACCCGAAGGCAGATGTGACGAAGTATATCTTCGAAGCGTTCCGTGCCGGGGGTTTCAAGGTGGGGGCCTATTTCTCCAAGCCCGACTGGCACTCCCCCTATTACTGGTGGCCCTATTTCGCCACGCCTGACCGCAATGTCAACTACGACCCGGAAAAGTATCCCGAACGGTGGGATAAGTTCAAAGCTTTTGTCCACGGCCAGGTGGAGGAGCTGATGACCCGTTACGGTCGTGTGGACATCCTCTGGCTCGACGGCGGCTGGGTGCGACCCCGTCCCGGCATCGGGAGGCTTCCCTGGAACCAGGACATCGACATGCCGGCGCTGGCAGCCATGGCCCGCCGCCACCAGCCGGGACTGATCGTCGTCGACCGCTCGGTGGCCGGCAAGTACGAGAACTACCGCACGCCGGAGCAGCGCGTCCCCGACGAGCCCCTGCCCTATCCCTGGGAGACCTGCATGACCATGGGCGGGTCATGGTCGTACAACCCCCTCGACCATTATAAACCCACCAACCAGCTGATCCATCTGCTGGTGGACATTGTCTCCAAGGGCGGCAATTTCCTCCTCAACGTAGGGCCCACACCGCAGGGCACCCTGCCGCCGGAGGCGCTGCAGCGCATGAAAGAGATAGGCGCCTGGATGAAGGTCAACGGCACGGCCATCTACGGCACCCGCCCCGTGGCCCCCTACAAACAGGAAAATATATGTTTCACTAAAGGAAAAGAGGGCGAGATCTATGCCATCTACCTGGCCGGCGGGGAGGAGGATAAGATGCCGGCCGCCCTGCACCTGAAGGGGTTCAGGGGCTCCAAAAAGACGAAGGTGCAGCTGCTGGGCAGCGCCGGCACCCTGAAGTGGAAGAACGACGGAGAGGAGATGGTCATCCGCATCCCTGCCGGCACGGCTGCCCGTCCCCCCTGCCGGCATGCATGGTGTTTCCGGATCACGGGAATGGAAGAATAAAAAAAGAATGTATAGCCAACACCCTGTTTTTCATCGCTTCATCGATATGCTCAGTTCAAAAACCGTAACAATAAAATCTCTTCTCCCATGAAAAAGATCTTTTCCTTCTCCCTCATTCTCTTTCTCCTGCTCACCGCCTGTCAGCAGCCGGCCGGCAGGGATGCTTTCTCTTTTGACGAGCCTGCCGATCCCGACACGCTGACGGCTGCCTCCTGGCAGGGGGTCACGGGGCGGGTGCAGGCCGCTTTCGGCAGCAGCAGCATCCGTTATGCCCGGGGCGTACCTCCCCGCGAGGGTCTCTCTGCAGAATGGAAGGCTGTCGCCTGGCGTGGTGAGAGGATCCACGGCCAGGTGGTGGTGTGGAGCACCGAAGATGTCGCGCGTCTGCAGGTGAGTGTCACGCCCCTGCGCGACGGTGACAGGCAGATAGATGCTGCGGCGGTGACGCTGCACCCGCTGGGGTATGTGCTGGCCGACACCGGCTTCACCGGCTGCCGTCGCCGCAGCCAGGACACCATGCGGGCACAGCTCTCGCCCGGCATACTGTATGAGAACAAGCCTTTCTCCCTGCCGGCACGGTCGGTGCGTCCCGTATGGATCAACATACAGGTCCCCCCCGCCACGGCAGCAGGCACCTACCACGGCGCCGTGGTCGTAGCCACCGCCGGCGACTCCCTCTACCTGCCAGTGAGCATACGCGTGCAGGAGATGGTGCTGCCCCCCCCGCGCGAGTGGCAGTACCACCTCGACCTGTGGCAGAACCCCTATGCCATCGCCCGCTATCACAAAGTAGCCGTCTGGTCACAGGACCACTGGTATCTGGTCAGGAAATATCTCGACCTGCTGTCGGAGGCGGGACAGAAATGCATCACCACCACCATCGTCGACAAACCGTGGCACGGTCAGACCTACGATCCTTTCGGCTCGATGGTCGGATGGCTGCACAACAGCGACGGCACATGGGAGTATGATTACTCCGTCTTCGACCAGTATGTGCAGACCGCCATGGAGCAGGGCATAACGGAGCAGATCAACTGCTACACCATGGTCACCTGGGGTAACCTCTTCCGCTATTACGACGAGGACTCCGCCGCGTATGTCACCCTCAAAGCCCGTCCCGGCAGCCCGGAATACGAGTCGCTGTGGCGGCCTTTCCTGCTCGATTTCAGGAGTCACCTGCAGGAGATGGGATGGCTGGAGAAAACGGCTATCTCGCTCGATGAGCGGGGTCTGGAGGACACGAAGAACCTGATCCGTTTCCTGCAGGCCA
This sequence comes from uncultured Rikenellaceae bacterium, assembly GCA_964649775.1. Taxonomy (GTDB): domain Bacteria; phylum Bacteroidota; class Bacteroidia; order Bacteroidales; family VadinHA17; genus DRPN01. The sequence goes on along the minus strand of CAZYQV010000407.1, from coordinate 1,019 downwards.
CCGTGCCGGAGATGAAGCTGACCCTCGCCGGAGGGTTCTTTGAGGAGATCATGCCCGACATCTACGACTTCAGCTACAATTTCTGGCATCTGAAAAAGGCAAAAACTCCTTCGGTGGCCGACGGACGGCGGGAAAAAGGCCGGGTGACCACCTGGTATGTGGCCTGCAACGTGCCCTGGCCCAATAATTTCACCTTCTCCCCTCCCGACGAGTCGGCCCTGCAGGGCTGGATCACCGCCGCCCTGCATCTCGACGGCTTCCTGCGATGGGCCTACAACTCGTGGCCCGGCGATGTGATGCACGACTCCCGCTTCCGTACCTGGCCCTCGGGCGACACCTACTTCGTCTACCCCGGCCCTTACAGCTCGGTGCGTTTTGAGAAACTCATCGAAGGCATCCAGGACCATGAGAAGATACGCATCCTCACGGAGATGATCCGGGAGAAGGGGATCACCCTTCCCGACTCACTCGACCTGCAGCAATACCTCGACAAGATCGATCCTGCCCATCCTTTCGACGCAGCACAATATGTAAGGAAAGGCCGGGAGATGTTGGAGGAGATCACGGAGATGATGGCAGGAGGGCATTGATCCAGCCCTGGCGGGCTTGTTTGGTGCCTGCTGCGCAGGCGTTCGAGGTTTGGTGTGCCTCCGGCACGTTTGAAGTTTGGTATGCCCTGGCGGGCTTGTTTGGTGCCTGCTGCGCAGGCGTTCGAGGTTTGGTGTGGCTGCGCCACGTTTGAGGTCTTAGCCCTTTCAACTCTTCAACTCTTCAACTCTTCAACTCTTCAACTCTTCAACTCTTCGACCTTCTCCCCTACTCCTTCTCCTTTGTTTCCCGTATCTTCTTCAGCGAGAAGGCATAGATCCTGCCGGGCAGCTTGTTGGTCTCGGAACTGACCAGGATAGTGTCGTCATCCAGGAAAGCGACCCCCTCGGTCTGGGCCATGAAATACTCCGGATAGCGCACCCGGATCACTTTCCCGTGGAAAAAGTCATTGCCGGGAAAGTCATAGAAGA
>CAZYQV010000406.1:0-4999 GCA_964649775.1 uncultured Rikenellaceae bacterium | reverse complement strand
CCTCTACCAGACAGACAACCTGATGACCACCAGCCCTTACTACGACTCATATCACAAACTGAACATCACGGCCAACCGTTTTGTCTGGATGACCGATAAGAACAAGGCGCTCTTCACCAGGCTCCGCGGCACCACCATCGGTGAGGCACGCTTCTGGTCTACCAATTTCTTCAACGACCAGACCTATTACAAGATCCAGTACATGGATGCCCAACATCCCCTCTACCTGCTGAAAAAATTCGCCGACTGGTATTACTCCGATGAATTCCCTGTCGGCGAACTGGCCGACTGGATGAACAAACCCGAATACCAGGTGAGACGTATGATCGTCAACCTTGCCATCCTGGGCTTCGTTTTTTACAATGCCGAAACGGGGGATGTAAAAATAAAGAAGGAACTGTACGATTATCTCGATGCCCACGCAAAAAAAATAGACTACGATGTCATGTCCTTTTTTTCCAGGACAAGGGCACCTCTCGACAATGCCATTCTCGACATGACCACTTACGACATGACCATCAACGGCGTCCCCACCATTTTTCTCAGTGACTCGCAGGATGTATCCATCTATCCTTCCGGCAACAAGATCATCATGCACAAAAACAGGGACTTCAGCTTTGACGGGCAGGTACGGGCCGGCATGAGCATGCTTTACGGCAGGAACTTCCTCTTCAGCTATGACAGCTTTCGGATCCAGCTCAACAAGATCGACTCCATGAAGTTCATGGCTTACGGCGACAAAGTAGATGACCTGGGCAATCCCATCCCAGAGAAGATCAACAACATCCTGGAGGTGGTGACCGGCGACATATACATCGACAAGCCTGACAACAAGTCGGGACGGAAACGATATGCTGAATATCCTTTCTTCAGGAGCACCGACAGCTCTTATGTATATTATGACGAAGCTTCCATATACGACACCATCTACAACCGCAAAGATTTCTATTTCGTCATCGAGCCATTCACCCTCTACCGGATGAACGAGCTGTACAAGAAAGACCTGATCTTCAAGGGGGATTTTGTCAGCGGATCGATCTTCCCGCCTATTCCGCAGCAGCTGAAAGTACAGAAGGACAACTCTCTCGGTTTTGTCTCGGACATCCCCGACGAAGGTATTGAAGTGTACGACGGCAAAGGAAAATATTTCAACAAAGTACAGCTCAGTAACCAGGGCCTGGCGGGGTCAGGCAAGCTGGTCTATCTCACGGCCACCCTGCAGGCGGACACCTTCATCTTCTTTCCCGACTCCATGCTTACGGTATCGCACGACTTCATGCTTGACACCTCTCACATCGACGGATATCATTTCCCCCACGTAGCTGCAAAAGATGTCAGCATCAGATGGTATCCACACAGGGATGAAATGTATATCGACCGGATAAAAGATGATCCTGTCCTGTACGGGGAGTATCTCCTCAGGGGAGACCTGCAGCTCACACCGTCACAGCTCACCGCCACCGGCAGACTCTCCATGCCGGGGATGGACCTGCACTCTTCCCGTTTCCTGCTGGAAGAGAACCGCATCACGGCCGACACCAGTCTGCTGACACTGCGGGGCGAAGAGCCCGCACGGAAAGAACTGCTGCAGACAGGGCCTGTGAGCACGGCCATCGATGTGACCGGAAAAACGGCCATGTACCGGTGCCTCGACGACACCTCCCACCTGCAACTGCCCGGAAAACGGTGGATCACCTCTCTTGACGACATCTTCGTCGACTATGACAACGGTCTGGTGCGCCTTACCAACACCAACACCACCGACGACCAGTATCTTCTGTTCCGCGATCCTCTGACCCTGTCAGAACGCTGGAAAAACCCGCCCACCTTCATCGCCCTCCTGCCCAAAGCCGACACCCTGGGTTTTCATTCCGACTCGGCCCTGTATGACATCAAAAAAGATATCCTCACAGCCTACCATGTCGAATACCTTGAAGTAGCCGATGCCCTGATCTATCCCGACTCTATGCTGCTGCGCCTGGATCCCGGCGGTAAGATCACAGACCTGAGCAGAGCCCGTCTGGTGGCCAACGAGAGCTACACACTCGACTCCGTCTCCCTGAGGATCATCTCCAGGAATGAGTTTATCGGATCGGGCAACTATCAGTACCTGCAGGACAACGGCGAGGCGGAAACGATCTTTTTCTCCAAGATCTTCGTGGACGACTCTTTCTACACCCGCGCTGTAACAGAGATACCGCCCGACCTCGACTTCATGCTCAGCCCTGCCTACGAATATACCGGCAGGGTGGAACTGCGCTCCCACAGCCCTCACCTCTTCTTTTCCGGAGGCGTCCGCATACAGCACGAATGCAAAGATCTGCCACGCAGTTTTTACGCTTTCTCCACAGAGATCAACCCCGACAGCATCTTCATCCCGGTGGGTGAGATCACCAAAGACATACGGAAGAAAAAGCTGTACAGCGGTCACATGATCACCAACGACTCCACCCATATCTATCCGGCTTTCCTCTCCCCGCGCAAGCATTACAGCGATGCTGCCATCAGCAATGCCAAAGGTGTGCTCTATTTTGACAAGACGACGGGAGAATACCGTATCGGCAGCCGGGAAAAGGTGCTGGATCCCTCCCTTCCGGGCAACTACCTGGCACTTGACAAAAACTATTGCCGGTTGCTGGGAGAAGGTCAGCTCAACCTGAACGTCGACCTGGGGCGGGTGAAGGTTGTCACTGTAGGGGATGTCCTGCAGGATATGGAGAAAGGCTCGGTGGTACTGGATGTCATGATCGGCTTTGATTTCTTCTTCCATCCCGAAGCACTGAAGATCATGCAGTCGGAGATCGACTCTCTGGCCAGCCTGCCGCCAGTAGACACACGCAGCGACACCTACCGCCGCATGCTTGACGAACTGCCGGCCGCCAGCAGACATCCGGCTACAGGAGAAAAGGCAGCTGCAAAAGAGAACGAAGCAAAACTTTTAACACAGTTCCAGACCGTTCCGCCCGCACAAAAACATACGATCTTCCTCTCGAAGGTCCGTCTGGTATGGAACCAGGACACACGCTCCTTCATCTCGGAAGGCAAGATCGGCATAGGCAATATCGACGGTCACCCTCTCAACGTCCTTGTCGACGGACATCTTGAGATACAAAAAAGACGCAGCGGCAGCTCCTTCGATCTGTACCTGCAGCCTTCCGGACGGCTCTTTTACTATTTTGCCTATACTCCCGGCGTGCTGCAGGCCATCGCCAGAAACAGGCAGTTCATGAGCAAGCTGATGGAGGAGAAAGAGAGCAAGAGAATGCTCAAAGGAGGCCGCGGAGAACCGGCATACCTGTACATGCCCGGCGTGAACCGCAAGATGAGCATGTTCCTGCAACGGATGGAGATGATGAAAGAAGAGAGGGACAGCCAGGACAATACGGAAGAAAGGTAGCCTGCCCGGCAGCTAACGGCTGCGCGGTCCCAGCTCCACCACCTCCAGGTCGCGGATATCAGCACCATCGATCGCAAAACGCACCAGCGTTCTCCGTGTGTGAAAACCGGAATATCCTGCCGAGCCGGGGTTGATATGCAACAACTCCAGCTTCTTGTCATACATCACTTTCAGGATATGAGAATGTCCGGAGATGAACAAGGCGGGAGGGTCTTCCCGGATCTGTTCCCTCACCAGGACATCATAATGCCCCGGATAACCACCGATATGGGTGATCCACACATCCACCTCCTCACAGAAAAAACGCAGGTGTTCCGGAAAACGCGAACGCAACCCAACACCGTCCACATTCCCGTATACAGCCCGGAAAGGCTTCAACGAAGCCAGATAGTCCGCCACCTCCTCACTACCGATATCGCCGGCATGCCATATCTCATCCACCTCCGCGAACAAATCTTCCCACCGTTCATCTACATGACCGTGCGTATCCGATAACAATCCTATCTTTTTCATGATCTTTTTTTACGGAAAGCAAAAATACAGGAATTCCCGGATAACCCCCTTCACCTTTTCCGGAATTTTTCCGGCGTGGACAAATTGTTTCCCGTTATGAATCTTTTTCTTATTTTTGATTATCTTACCATTCTGATCCTAAAGATCAAGCAATGAAACGCCAACATTACCTTATGTACCCGAAACGTTCCACATATTTCCTGCTGAGCCTTCTTCTCCTGCCGTTCTTTCTTGCAGCCCAGTCCTCCACCAAAGAGATCAAGACCATCTTTAATGAGGCCGAATCAATACTCCTTTATAATGAGGACTATGAAGAGGCCCTGCCCCTCTACAGGATGCTCACCGACCTGGTCCCCGGCAACCACAACTACCAGTACAAGGTGGGGATCTGCTATCTTAACATTGCAGGAAAAACGGAAAAAGCCCTTCCATGGCTGTTAAAAGCCAATGTCAACCCTGTGGTCGACTATTCTTACAGTTATAAGGAGACCCATGCTCCGGTAGATGTGATCTTTTATATCGGTTCTGCCTATCACCTGCTCAACCGGACCGACTCGGCCGTCATATACTACAATAAGTTTTTACAGGCTACCTCCCGGTACCGGAATACCGGTATGTTCTACAGTGATTTTGTACGACAGCAGATCAGGAACTGTTCCCATGCCGGCGACCTGGAAAAAGAACCTGTACGTGTAAGGAAGGAGGCCATGCCGGAGGTCATCAATGCATACCACAAGAACCTCTATCCCGTGATGTCGGGCAACAGGAGCGTCTTTGTCTATACTGCCTATCCGGGGCACAATCACAGGATCCTCTGCAGCAGAAAAGGTCCTTCGGGATGGGACACTCCTGTCGACATCACCGACCAGCTGGATGCCGGCGAGGACTGTTATGCCACAGCGCTCTCTTTCACGGGTGACACCCTCTTTCTCTACAAGGAGGAAGCCGGGGAGGCCGACCTGTGGGTGAGTCGTTATAACGGCTCAACATGGAGTGCCATAAAACGGCTCGGCAGGAACATCAACACCAAATACTGGGAATCTTCCTGTTACCTAACGCCCGACGGGAAAACGCTGTACTTCACCAGCA
>CAZYQV010000405.1:0-4800 GCA_964649775.1 uncultured Rikenellaceae bacterium | reverse complement strand
TGGCATACGGCCTGGTCGCAGCAGCAGGATCCTTATCCCCATTTTGTGATCATTGACATGGGTAAGAATGAGGATATATCGGGGTTTGTGTATTATCCGCGTCCCGGCGGCGGCAACGGTACCGTTGATTCCTGCGCATGGCTGGTCAGTATCGATGGTGAGATATGGGATACGGTAGCCATAGGGAGCCGCGGTGCCGGCAGCGACTGGGCAGCACCCTGGAGTTTCGACCTCGACAAGATCGTGACGGCACGCTTTGTCCAGTTCCTGGCACTCTCTGAAAGAGGATATCCCGAAAACCCCGGCCACGTGTGGGCCAGCTGTGCTGAGATCGATGTGACCACACCGATCAAAGGGACCTATTTTGAAGCCGAACCGCTGCGCATCGAATCGGGTGAGACGGTCTATTATCTCGATCTGACAGCCGGCACCCCTTCGGCCTGGAGCTGGACCTTCGAAAAAGGTGATCCGCAAACGACGAATGAGCAGAGCCCCGAGGTTACCTATAACATCCCCTATGAACAACTGGGAATGACCTTCTCTGCTACCCTCACCGCCACCGTGGACGGGAAGGATGAGACCTTCACACGTTCCAGCTATGTCAAGGTGGACTATTATGATCCCAACAGTGGGGGCGGCGTTTATCTGGATACCGTCCAGGTAGGGGATGTTTTCCAGAACCTGTCGGGCAATGATGGAAAATTCATTAAGAGCGATAAAGTCATTACCGTGGTCAAAGGATCCAAGTATGTGATGAATTTGGCTTATTACCAGCCCTGGAACGGATCGGATAATCTGGGTTATAACGTGGGCATTGGTGCGTTCGTTGACTGGAACATGGATTATCACTTCGATAAGGAGGAGGAAGGCATCTACTATGAATATACCGATAAGATAGTGAGCGGGAACTATTCTTCGCTCTTCTACCTGGATGTCCCTTCGGATGCCAAGACCGGTCTGACACGTATGCGTCTCTATGCCGGGGTATGGTGCGGCAATGATCCTTATGCGATGTGGGGATATGGTGAGGTGGAAGACTATACGCTGAAGATCGTGGATGCTCCCACCGAAGCACCCAAGGCGCAGTTTACGGCCGATACAACCGAGATCTGTGCCGGCGGCAGCATCCGGTTCGAGTATGTATGTGACGACGATGCACAACTGGCCACCTCATGGAAATGGTACTTCACCGGCGCAGAGGATACCACCTCTACCGTCGCTACCCCGACGGTCACTTACGACACGCCCGGCACTTATGCCGTAGGACTGGTTGTGTCCAACGACAACGGGGATGATTCCATCATGGTGGCTGCTTATGTGAAGGTCTATGGTCCCACACCTATCAATGCCGGTGATGACGACAAGGTGTGTCCCGGCAGTGAGGTGGTGCTGGATGTCACAGAGGTGGACAGTGTGGTCTGGAACAACGGCGTCATCGACGGCGAACCGTTCTATCCCACCGACTCGCTGGTGTATGTCGCTACCGGTTACAATGAGCATAATTGTGTTGCCACCGACACCGTGATCATCGCAGTATGGGATGCTGTGGATACCTCCGTGATGAAGTACGGCGAGGATACCCTCGTAGCACTGGGTGATTCGAACCTCTATGTCTTCCAGTGGATCAATGCCGACGACGGCACGCCCATCGAAGGTGCTACCAATAAACAGTTCGTGGCAGAACATGGTGGAAACTATGCTGTGGTCGTTACCCAGATCGACGGCGGCCAGTGTTCCGATACTTCGTCGGTGTACAAGATCTCCATCACCGGCATCCGCGATAATTTCGGCGATGAGATCAGTATTTACCCGAACCCGAACGACGGTGACTTTACCGTCGATATCGGCAGGGAACATGCCACCATCAGTGTTTACAACACTATTGGTTCCATGATTTACAGAAAAGAAGACGCCAACCCGGTCGAGCACCTTTCGCTCAATGCCGAAGGCGTTTATTTCCTGAAGATCGAACTCAACGGTGTTACCGAGACACGCAGGGTAGTAGTGCGGTAAACCACAGCTACAGAAACAGGGAAAAACCGGGGCAGTTGCTCCGGTTTTTCTTTTTGTAAAAAATAGTGATGAAGCGGTCTGTCTGGAAAAATCGTGCAATTTTGAGGAATATCTTGTTGTTTTGAACGGCCAGGGACTTTTACAGACCCTGTATTGTGTTGATATACAGAGTTATTTTGAAAATGTTTTTTCCGGTTCCGGGGGAAAGGATCTGCCGGAAGGGTTGCACATGGCCGGGGAATGTGGTATTTTTGTAGTATAATTATGAAAAAAGGGAATAATATGAATTTCAGAAAGTTTTGTACGCTTGTTTTTCTTTTTGCTTTTTCCCTGGCCCTGCTGGCGCAGCGTCCGGAACAGTTCACGCCGTATGATGACCTACCGGGCATTAACAAGATGGAGAAGCCCGAATATCATGACGGTCTTCCGGAGTTTGCGCGGATGCTTTACCGCTACCCGGTGAACTTCAGGGCGGTGGAGAAAGCTTTTGAGGAGTGGGAGCGGGAACATCCCGGTGAAGAGACCGCAGCCAGCCGTTATTTTATCAACTGGAGCCGTGTGGTGGAAGATTATGTTTTGCAGGATGGTACGATACAGATCCCTGACCCGAAGGTACTTTTCAAAAAGATCCGTGAGACCCAGCTGACGGCGTATGATCCGGAAAAAAAGTCCGGAGCGGCCGAAGATCCTTCCAGCTGGACTTTTTTGGGGCCGAAAGAGACGCACTGGCTTGCCGGCGCTTCCCATATGGGACCGGCGCCGTGGCAGGTGAATGTCTATTCTTTTGATGTGGCTCCTTCCGACAACAATGTTCTTTACTGCGGTACGGAGACCGGTTTTGTCAATAAGACCACCGACGGAGGGATGCACTGGAGTATGATGCGGGGGTACTATTTCGGGGGGGCGGTAACGGCCATTGCTATCGCTCCGGACAACGCGGATGTCGTCTATGCTGCAGCCGGAAAACAGATCCATAAGACCACCGACGGGGGCCAGACCTGGAAGCCGTTGCTCACTACTGCCTTCAATGCCGCCAGGATCAAGGTGGCTCCCGACAACCCGCTGCGGATAGCAGCCGCCGGCGACAAAGGTGTGCTGATCAGCAACGACGGGGGGGCCACCTGGAACCTTTATGTCAACGAGCGTTCGTATGATGTGGAATTCAAACCCTCAGGAAGTGATACCATCTTTGCGGTAAGTGTCCATCCTACCCTGGGGTATTATCATATATGGCGGTCGGTCTCCGGCGATACCACCTGGAAGGTGATCCAGACCTTTGACAAGACCAAAAATGCCAGCGGAGCCCTGCTGGCCATGACACCGGCCAACCCCGACGTGCTGTATGTGGCGTTGCTGGCCCACGGCAGCGCCGACGTCGGTAACACTGATCCCAATGACAGTTATCCCTTTATCTACAAAGCAACCAGGGATGATGCAGGAACATGGAACTTTGCCCTGAAGAAGATCGGTGAAGCCCACTCTGTTGGCGGGCTCGGTGGCTTTACCACCGGCCAGGGATATTTCGACTTTGTTCTGGAAGCATCCCCCGACGACGAGAACCTGATGTTCTTCGGTACCTGCAGTCTGTGGCGTTCTGCCGACGGAGGGGAAACCTATGAGAAGACCGGCGGGTACGGAGGAAAAATGGAGATCCATCCCGATATCCAGGATATCAAGCTTCTTCCCAATAAAAAAGGATGGGTCTCTACCGATGGGGGAATGACCTATACCCTTGACCATTTTTATCTTGATTTCAGATCCTTCTTCCGGATCAACGGCCTGGTGGGTTCTGATTTCTGGGGCTTTGACCAGGGATGGAACGAGGATATTGTCGTCGGCGGACGCTATCATAACGGCAACACTGCGATGGCCGATTTTTACGGGGATGTGGCGCTGCGTATGGGCGGAGCCGAGTCACCTACCGGCTGGGTGATCAAAGGCAAAAGCCGCCATGTGGCTTACAGCGATATCGGCGGTGGCAAGATCCTCCCAAAACATTATGACCAGCCGCTGCAAGGTACTTTCGTCTTCTCCAAGTTCCCCAATATGGAGCAATATGGCGGGTTGCGGGGAAATCTGGTGCAACACCCCAATTATTACAATATTATCTATCTGGGAGAGGGAAATGCCCTCTGGATCTCCCGGGATTTCGGAACCACTTTCGAATTACTGCATACTTTCTCCAATACGGTCCGCTATTTTGATGTGAGTTTCAGGAATCCTTCGGTCATGTATGTGGATGTGAACGGTGACGGTCTGTACCGTACGGAAAACGGCGGAGAGACCTGGGAGAAAACGTCATTGTCCTCCTCCCTGGCAGGGTGGACTTTCCTGGTAATCTCTCCTTATAATGAGAATACGGTGTATGCCTGTCTCAGGAACGGTGCCTGGTCGGCTTACACCGGCAAGGTGTACCGCAGTACCGACGGAGGGAAGAACTGGACGGACTGGACGGGCTCACTGAACGTTTATATGAAGGGCATGGCCATCCAGCCGACAAGCAACCTGAGAGACCTGGTCTATGTATTCACGAAACCCAAAAACGGGAAACCTGCCACCTGCTGGTACCGCAAAGATGGTATGAGCGACTGGGCACCGTTTGACAACAACTACCCGGTGAACTTTTCAGTGAATATGGGACTGCCTTTTTTCCGCGATGCCAAATTGCGCGTGGGCGGATCAGGCGGCGTATGGGAGTCCCCGCTGGCTGACACCAACTTCCTGCCTGTTGTCAATCCCTGGGTGCAGAGCCCGGTGTGCGACTGTACCTTAGACACTCTTTATTTT
>CAZYQV010000404.1:0-2903 GCA_964649775.1 uncultured Rikenellaceae bacterium | reverse complement strand
CTCTCAAGAGGGGAGGAGTCAGAAGCCAAAATTGAGACCTATGTGAAAAGTGTTGGTGGTGCCCTGCCAGTATTCCGGCGTATAGGCCGTGTTACCGCTCTGGTTGCGGTGGGAGTAGCCGGCGGTGACGTAGGCATCGTTGATGATCTGGTAGGTCATATCCACGTTGAACATCTTCTGTGACCAGTCGACATATTCGATAAAGGGCAGGCCCAGGCGGTCGTTGTTGCCCTGGCCGGAGTAGTCGGGGCCTTTCTCGGCGGCGGAGAAGGAGAGCCGGGCGGTGAGGCCCCGCAGCGGCTTCACGCTCACCCCCACGAAGATCTCCTGCGCGTTGTCCTCCAGCCAGTGGCCCAGGTTGTAGCGGTTGCTCTCGAAGGTGAGGGTGGGTATGTAGTGCTGGTAGGCGAGGGGGTTGGTGCGGGTGTACTCCAGCTTCAGTGCGGTGTTCTTCAGCGGCCAGTTGCTCAGCTCGCCGCCTATCTTCCAGGAGTAGAAGTTGCTGTGGCGGTCGGGGTCGGTCATGCGCGAGATGGCCAGCTCGTCGAGGAAGAGGGTGGTGTAGAGGTAGAGATGCTTTATCTGCCGCGTGGAGACGCCCAGGAACATCTGCGCGTTCATGTTGTCGTTGCCGGCGTTGTAGGTGTGGTCGATGCTCTTGAAGAAGACGAAGGGGATGAGGTAGGCCGGGAAGGCGCTCATGTAGTCGTAGACGATGGAGTTGCCGAAGTAGATGTGCAGGCGCGGCCATGGCTTGACGGTGTACAGGTTGGCCGCCAGGTACTTGGGCATGTAATACTTGCGGTAGGTCATGTGGTCGCCGTCCTGGAACCAGTAGCTGCGGCTGCTGTCGACGACCATCGAGGCGAGCCAGCCGTGGGTGTAGCGGAACTCTATCCAGCGGGCGGGGTGCAGGTAGAGGTCGAGACGCACGAATGAGGGCGTGCGGCCGCCGAAGATGTTGGCGCCATGGCGGCTGTCGCCCCAGGAGAAGTTGTCCTTGATGAGGCCCACGTGGCCCCACTGCCACGAGTAGAAGATCCCGCCCCTCATCTCGCTGAAGTCGTTGTCGCCCTTGTAGTTGCTCGCCGGCAGCTGCTGCAGGTAGGCCGGGTCGCGTATCTTTTTCGAGTCGTGGTTGTCGCGCAGACTCGCCTGGAAGCCCCAGTGCTGCCCCACGTAGGCGAACCCTGTGGCGCCGTTCCAGCGGTGGTGCATGCCGCCGTTGCCGTTGTGCCAGTACTCATACCCCAGGATGAGGTTGACGGAGATATTGAAGAGGCTGTCGCGGTAGTGGATCAGGTCGAAGCGTTTCTTGTAGGTGCCTTTCTCCTTCAGCTCCTTGTTGAAGTCTTTCAGGTAGAAAGCCACCTCCTTGCGCTGGCGGGGTGTGAGCCTGTCCTGCTGTGCCTCCACCTCGGCCAGCCTATCGGCGATATATTTCCGCGACCAGGGCTTGGCCTCCGACGTCACCGTGATGAGGTGCTCCGAGGCCATTTCCTCCAGGAATTCATACACCTCCGTGTTGGCGATGTCGTAGAGGACGGTCTGCGGCAGGACGGGCAGGGCGACGAGGAGCAGCAGGTATGTCAGCGTCTTTTTCATCAGGAGGAGGATGGTTTAATACAAAGATAGGGTAAATTTTAAAGATTGGGCACAGGCAGGAAACCCCATTAAACAGGTATGCGTCTCTTCTCTCAACAAATCCCAATATCCAGAGTGTTCGTGGTTCGTGGTTAGTAGTTTTGAGTTGTGAGTATCGAGTTAGCGAGTATCGAGTTGCGAGTGAGCAGGACTTTGCGAGGAGGCTTTGTCCGCCATAGCTCCGACGCAGGAGGAGCGACGGCGGAAGCCGACGTGGCAATCCCAACAAACCCCCACGCGTCTATCTCGCATCATCTCTTCATCGCATTATCTCTTCATCGCCCCTTCAACCTTCAAGCATCAAGCATCAAGCCCCGGCAAGCCGGGATCTTCGCTACGCTCCGACATCGAGCTTCCCCCTCACTTACTCCTCGCCTTCTTAAACACGATATTATACATCGCCTTCCAGAAGTAATGCCAGTCGGTGAGGAAGGGGTGTTTCTCCCAGGCCAGCAGGTAGCGGCGTTCGGAGGCCTCTATCTCTTCGAGGGTTTTGGGCATGTCGGCGTAGTAGGGAGGCACCAGGCCGGGCTTATGGCGCAGGCGCAGCTTTTTGTGCTCTTCGGAGTAGAGCTCGAAGTACTGGCGGCTGAGGGGCCGCACGCCGACGAACTTCATATCCCCCCGCAGCCAGTTGATCAGCATGGGCAGCTCGTCGATCCACAGCTTACGCATGATGCGGCCCTGTGTGGAGATGCGGAAGTCCTCCCTGAACTTACCCCCCTCGTCCAGGTTGTACCGCTTGTAGATGTAGTCCTGCAGGTATTCGGAGTAAGGATGCATGGTGCGCATCTTATAGACGCGTATGATCCTGCCGTCCTTGCCCACGCGCCGCAGGCGTATCAGCGGGCCGTAGGAGGGGTTGGCGTCGTACACCGGCTCCTTCACCTTCTCGGAGGTGATGTAGCAGAGGTTATCGATATACTCTTCGTCGATGATCTCAAAGCCGCAGGAGATAAGACGTCCCAGCGTCTCGGCGCGGGTGATCACCCTGTTGTTGCCGCGCGTGAGGTTGAAGTAGAGACCCCGTGTGACCTTCAGCTTGGGCATCACCCGCTTGACGGGGAAGTCGACAAAGTAGTAGAAGAGATAGTTGAGGGGGAAGGGGTACTTGCGGAAGATACGCTGCTTGCGCAGGTCTTTGGTCTCCACACAGCAGGTATAACGGCCGTTGTCGGGGAGGCTCTCGTTGACGGTCTCGAAGAACTTGTTGACATAACGCACGTCGTTGATGCGTTTCAGGTTGATGATGTATTTGT
>CAZYQV010000403.1:0-6592 GCA_964649775.1 uncultured Rikenellaceae bacterium | reverse complement strand
CTCCATGGCCTTCCAAGAGCCATTGTACCTGTATTCAAAGATATTGTCGGGGTTGAGATCATAAACCATCAGGTCTTCGCCGTCGGTGAAGAAGACGGTGAGGCCCCACGCGCCGTAGTCGTTATGCCCTATGGAGACGCCCGGTATCTCGGGCTCGCCGGCGCCCGCCACGTCCCAGTGGGGCGCGACGAGGTGGACCATGTAGCGCAGGGAGGGGATGGCGATGGTGCGGTGGGGGTCGTTGGCCATGTAGGTGTTGCCGTCGGCCATGCGGGAGGCGCTGACGACCCAGTTGTTGCTGCCGGTGAAGGGGTCGTCGGCGGCAGGCGCAGCCCCGGGCACGGCAGCGTTGAGGGCGTGGAGGGCCACCTGGTCGCGGCGCCACGCCGGCAGGAGATCCTCCGGCAGGAAGGTGACGCGCGTGCGGTAGGCGTTGTAGAGGTCGAGGATACGGGGTGTGAGGAGCGAAGCGTCGAGGGCCGCATCCAGGTGCAGGTCGGGCGTGCGGGGATGGAACCACGCCAGACGGTTGACGGCGTCGGCGCCGAGGCGGGCGACGGCGAGCCCCGTGCGCAGCTCCAGCTGTATGTTGCCCAGCAGCCCCTGGTGACGCGAGATGACCACCTCCGGCGTCCAGTAGTCCGGCAGGATGCCCAGCATGCGGAAGGGCAGGGTGAGCTTAGAGGTGTCGGCACGTACCTCCCCCACATACGCATTGACCCCCGCCGTATAGGCCCCGATGATCTCTTTCCCCTGGGGATGGTAGTGACTCATCTCCTTCTCCATATCCCCGCGGTAGCGGAAAAGACGGGTGCCTATGTCGCGCCGCACCTCCCGCGGCCCCAGGAGCTCCGCCACCGTGCCGGTGGCCTGACGCCGCCAGATCTCGAACTGGAACAGCCGGTCGCGGGCCGCCAGGTACCCCTGCGCAAAGAAAAGATCATGCGTGTTGCGGGCGTAGATGTGGTTCACCCCCCACCGGTCGCGCACCACCTCCACCGGCTCCCGCAAACCGGCTACCTGCAAACGCTGCTCCTCCGGCCCCCCGCCGCCGGAACGGCAGGAAAAAAATATCACAACGAAAAAGAGAAGATAAAACGGAAAGGGAAAACGGAAATTTTTCATCACAGATCAGGTTATAGATAACAACAGGAACACCTGCAGGTTAACAAAGATAACGAAAATCCTTTTGGACCTGAAAAACAGCCGGTCATGCATCCCCAAACGGGGATACACCGGTCCAGCCTACAGAGAAACTCCGGCCTGTACTAATGCAATACTGTCTGATGTACAGGAGTGATTATCTGAGATATACAGTTTATGAAATACCTATTTTAATAGATATTTTAATAGGTATTTAAATATCTATTTAAATACCTATTTTTTAGATCACTGCCAGAGGATGATCTGCCAGGCGGCCGGCACATTCTTCCGGAGCCGGTCGCGTACGGGGGCGGAGATCCGTTTTTCCGAGAAGGGCACGATCTTCACATACTGCAGGGATGTATTCATCTCTCTGCCGTATTTATAGTCATACACGAAGCGTCCCAGGCTGTCGAGGCGGTTCTCCGGCAGCAGGGGGTTGGGCACGGAGATAAAGAAACGGCTTTTCTTATTGCCGGCACTGCCCCACAGGGTTTTCTCCTGAAGATGGTCATACAGCTGTCCGGCGAGGGAGGCGGCCGGGTCGATCATCTCGATATCTGCCGGTATCACCGCAGCATACCGCTCGTCCGTCGCGCGGAGCCGCAGGAAATGTTCTCTGATCGCTTTGGCGTAGTAAGGATAATGTGTACATCCCAGGATCACCTCTTTCAGCTGTGCGTCGGGATGCTGCCGCACCATGGTCTCCGCCAGGCCGGTGACCATGTAGCGTATATAGTTCTCCACCGAGTTGAGCTGCATCTCCGTCAGGCGGCCCCGGGCGTCGTATTGTGTGAGGAGGGCATTGCCCGTGGTGTCGAAGGCATAAGCGCTGAGGAGGGCCGTATCTATGGGATAGCGCGGATCGCCGGGGCGCGGGCCGCGGTACTCTTCGGTGCTGCGGGGCTTTGTCGCCTCCGTGTCGAGGTAGTTCTTGTCGCCGTCGATGGCTCCTGCCAGGCCTATGCCGGCCTGCTGCACCACCGTCACGTTGCCGGCGGCCGGCGTGCCTGCCGCCAGTCGCTCCAGGGTGCGGGGGTAGCCCCCTGAGGCGCAGGTGCCCTCGGTGGCCAGGACGCCCACCGTGCTCCTCCCCTGCCCAGCCACACGCTGCAGCGCCTCACGCACACCCGCCTCCACGATGCCCAGGATGCGCACGCCGGCACCCCACTCCTCCATCGCCGCCCGCACCGTCTCCAGACCGAAGGCCGTGGCCGTATTACAGGCGATGACGATGGTCTTCACCGGCTCCTTGTCCCGCCGCGGCACCGTGTCCGCAGGGTCCGCATAGTACGTATTGCCCACCAGGAAACGCACATCTTTGATCACCAGCTCGCGGAGGAAATCGGCCTTGCCCTCGGCATCATAACGGCCGTAGGGCATATTAGCATCGTCGGCCAGGTATTCGAACTTTTCATCTGCAAAGTCGGGGATGCCGTCGGCGCCGGCAGCATGGGTGATGTTGTTGTGGGCATCGTAGGTAAGGATCGCCTCCAGCACCGCCAGCCCTCCCGTGCCCGAGTCGAACACCCCCACGGGCAGCGAAGCCCTCTTCTCCGGATAATGCGCAAAATCGACATAAAAAGGACTCGCCGGGTCCCGGGCGATCTCATCAACGATACGGTAACGGCCGGCAACATCCTTTTCGTCAGGATGCGAGCAGGAAAAAAGAAACAGGGTCAGTAGAATATAGATTAAAGACTTCATAAATAATGTATTTGGATCCGGGAATCAGGGTCTCTTTTTAACTTCTCAACTCTTCAACTCCTCAACTTCTCATCACTCATCACTCACCCCTCACCTCTCACTTATAATCTCACCTCCAGCTTTCCCTTCCCGTCCCACAGTTTTTTCATCACTTCCCGGCCTCTGTCGGTGACGGTCACGAGCATCTTGTCCCCTTTTCTTTCCACGAGGATATCGAAGTCGCTCTGGAAAGCTTTGATATGTCTCAGTCGCATGAAGTCCCATCCGTCGGGCAGACGGGGGGCGCAGGTGAAAGAGCGCAGTCCTGTGGGCACGATGCCGAAGAGTCCTTCGGTGATGACGCGGGCGTATAGGCCGCTCTCGGCCGAGAGGTGGCGCTGGTTGCCTTCGGGCCAGGCCTCCACGGCGTAGGGCACATGCTCGCCCAGGAGCCTTTTCTGCGAGTAGTATTTAAAGTATTTCATCGCCACGTCGGTCTCGCCGGCGAAGAAAATTCCGCGGAAGGCATAGAGGGTGGCCCGGTCCCAGAAAGTGGAGTCGCCCGCTTCGGTGAAGATGCCGTTGCGGCTCCACAGGTAGGGCGAGAGGAGGGCTTTCAGCGTCTCCTCCTTACGGTCGTCGACGCCCATCACCAGGGGCAGGCAGATCCAGGAACGCAGTTTTTTGTTGCCTTTGAAATAGAGGTAAGTGTCGAACCCCATCACGTTGCCGCCGAAGTATTTCTCAATATTTTTTCTGAGCGTGTCGGCCCGCCGGTCCCAGGTGGCGGCCAGCTGTTCGTCTTTCCCCAGCGACCGCAGCAGGTTGGCGGCGCTGCGGTACCCGCCGTAGGCCAGCATATTGGTGGAGAGGTTGGCCTTGCCGGCAGGAAAACGGCCTTCCAGCTCGTCACAGTCGGAGGCGATGACCCCTTCGGGGAGCATCTTCTGTTCACAGTAGTGCAGACACCATTTGATGAGGGGCAGCAGGCTGTCGGCCGTGGCCGTATCGCCGTAGGCCAGGGCAAAACGGGAGGCGCCGTAGGCGATCATCGCCGCATCGCCGCGGTCGCCGGCACCGTTCCAGATATCGGTACCCTCGGCGATGATCGACGAGGGAACAGGCCTGAACTCCGGGTTCATAAAACGGGCAAAATGACGGAAGCTGTTGATGGCCGACCCGTTGCCGTTGGCGTTGCCGAGGAAAGGGAAGAAAGGATCCACATATTCGGCCTGGTCGTTGGCCCAGATGGCGGCATAGTAGCGTCCGCCGCCGGGGCCGTGCATCAGTCCTCCTTTGGTGGCATAGATGCTCTCGGCAGCCCGCAGCTTGGCAAACCTGAACATCTGATCGATGACGGCGTCAGGGGTCTCCAGCACCAGAGAATTATTGAGCGACCGGATGAACGCCGCGCGTTTCTCCAGTTCCTTTGCAGGATCTGTTTTCACTCTTTCTCCTTTTTTCAGGGCAGAATAGACCACGGTCGTTGTCACCGTCCCGCCGGGAGGCAGCATCTTCTTCACTCCTTTCCCGTTGTCTGCCGTGATGGTATAGGCCCCGTAGACACCCTTGCCGGCGGGGGTGACCTGTCGATAACCCACCGCGCCCAGAACCACCTCCTTCTTCTCTTCCAGGGTGTTGCGCACCGTCACGATCTCCAGGAGGGCCGGCTGGTCAACAGAGGGGAAAAGCACCCGTTCCACCTCCATGCCTCCGGCACGTGAGAAGATCCTGAGGATGCCATTGAACCTGATGCGGTAAGGTTTTTCCTGCTCCACCTTTTCCCCGTCGACGGAGAGAAGCACGTCGTCACCTTCGTCGAAGCCGTTGATCAGGCTGGCATGGGTGTCGTTGGGGATGGTACGCAGCATGGGCCATACTACCGTCTTGCGCAGCACCAGCTGACCCTCTTCACCCACGCCGTAGGTGACGATGGCCGACACCCGCAGGCCGCTGAACTCCAGATGGTCGGTATGGGGGATCTGCTCCGGAAGGATGTCCCAGACGATGCCGTTCCCCCCGTCCAGCTGCCAGATATCATGCAGCGTATCCAGCGGCGCCAGCGCCCCGCCGGGAACTGCCCCGGCACGCTTCTGTTTATTATCATGACAGGAGGTGATCACCAGGACCACCCCCAGCCACAGGATCATCAGGAGGTTTTTGTTCATATCGCCGGATCTTTCAGAGGTTCATTGTAAAAGAGACTTATCAAAAATAATCAATCCTTCCGGATTATTTTGTCCACAGGAATAAAAGATCGTTCAATTATGTCTAACTTTGGAAGGGAAAAAGGATCCTTATCCCTGTTCAAAAAGGCCTGTCATGAAGCGATCCGTCCTGTTGCTGCTTCTTGTGTTGCTGCCCTCCCTGCTTTTCCCGCAGGTGGTCTTTCAGCCGGGCTATATCATTACGAACGATCATCAGAAGAAAACCTGCCAGATCGCCAATTACGGGAGTGAACACACTTCGGGGGATTATTACTATCGTTTTGCAAGGAAAGACTCGGCTGTAAAGATCGACATCCGTTATATAGAAGCCTTCGCCACGGGCAACAAAAAATTTTACCGCGCCAAAGTCCTTTTGGAGACCTCCCCGTCGCACCTCACCACCGACAGTGTCCCGCCGCTGCGGTGGGAGGAGCAATATGTCTTCATCCAGAAACTGTTCGAGGGGGAGCTGGCCTCTCTCTATTTCTATGATGATGCCGGGGTCTTTCATTTTTTTCTGGGCCTGCCGGACCAGCCGCTGATACCGCTTATCTACAAGCGATATGTCGTCCAGCTCACCCCCAACGAGCCCTCTTCCATCCTTGAGAACAACCATTTCCGCGAACAACTGGAAGAGAAGCTCTCCTGCCCCGCACTAAAGGAAGATCTCGATAAACTCAGTTATACGCGCAAGCAGATGATCCGGTATTTCCAGGATGTTCATGACTGCCGCCACGCCAAATACAAAGTCTACGAGCATGTCGACAGGGGCAAGCTGAACTTCAAGGCATCCCTCCTGCTCAGTCTTTCCGACTTCACTTTCGACGACAACCTGGATTTCACGGCCCGTCCCGATTTCGGCCACCAGTCGACCTTCAGCGGAGGGATGGAGATGGAATACCTCATCCCGCACAACAGATACAAACTAAGCCTTTTTGCCGAAGCCAACTACGTCTATTACCACGCATCGCTCCCCGATCCTGTAAGCGGGCAAAGCATGGACATCCACTTTCAATATGTTGAGATCCCCCTGGGTCTCAACTACTATTTCATCCTGAAGAATGAGCACAAACTGTTCCTGCGGGCAGGGGTGGTGCCGGGCGTCTTTGCCGGCGAGAACTACCTGAGACTTTACAGCGAAGAGAACCGTTACGAGCTGAACATGGTCACCACCGTCTTCGTCGGCGGCGGATACCGTTTCAAACGGCTAAGCCTGGAATACCGCTACTATACGAAACAAAACCAGTTACAGGATGTCTACCGCTACAATTCCACCTTCACCCGGATGGCTTTCGTGATGAAATTCTCTTTCTGGGAACCGGGGAAGGAGTGGTGAGTAGTGAGAGACGAGAGATGAGAGGTGAGTTATGAGTTATGAGTTATGAGAGGTGAGTGGTGAGTTATTTTTGATGCAGTCCGCACTCTTTCTTCTCGGGTGTCTCCCACCACCAGCGTCCCGAGCGCAGGTCTTCGCCCGGCTTCACGGCCCGTGTGCAGGGCTGACAGCCTATGCTGGGGAACCCTTTGTCGTGCAACGGGTTGTAGGGGATATCGTT
>CAZYQV010000402.1:0-4081 GCA_964649775.1 uncultured Rikenellaceae bacterium | reverse complement strand
GTTGTATGATCTGAACAAAGATCCGGAGGAGATCAATGATCTGGCACAGGATCCTGCCTGTAAGGGAAAAGTGAAAGAACTTTTTAAGACGCTGCAAAAACTGCAGGAAGAGATGGAGGATACGCTGGAGCTGAAAAAATATTTTCCGGAACTATCCGGGACTTGAGCTGAAAGAATGAAAAATCATAACTTCATTAACACAAAAATAAAAGATCATGAAAAAACTTTTTGCATCATTTCTGATTATCGCAACGGTTCTCTTACCGGCTTGTAAAAGTGCCGGAACAAAGGAGGAGACAAAGAAGCAGGCACCTGCACAGTCCTCTGACAAGATGCAATGGTGGCGCGATGCCAAGTTCGGCCTCTTCATCCACTGGGGGGTATACTCCGTACCTGCCGGTGTTTACAAAGGCCATAAAGTTAACGGTATCGGCGAATGGATCATGAACTATGGCAAGATCCCCGTGGCCGAGTACAAAGAGTATGCAAAATCCTTCAATCCGGTCAAATATGATCCGGATGCCTGGGTCTCCCTGGCCAGGGAGGCGGGGATGAAATATATCGTGATCACCTCCAAGCACCACGACGGTTTCGGTATGTTCGATTCCGATGTGACCGACTGGGACATTGTCGATGCCACCCCTTATAAAAAAGATGTGATCGGGGCCCTGGTGGAGGCGGCCCGGAAACAGGATATGCATATAGGGCTGTATTATTCCCAGGCGCAGGACTGGAGTCATCCGGGCGGGGCGGCACACCGGGTGCCGGCGGCACGGGGATGGGCCAACCCCGATTCGGCACGCATCGACAAGTTCACCGCCGAGCATGACGGCCACTGGGATCCGGCCCAGCTGGGCAGCTTTGATGAGTACCTCGACAAGATCGCGGTACCCCAGGCCAAAGAGATCCTCTCGAAATATCATCCGGACATCCTGTGGTGGGATACGCCGAAGAACATGACCAAAGAACGGGCGGAAAAGTTCCTGCCGGTGATCGCTCCCTATCCCGGCCTCATCACCAACAACCGGCTGGGCGGCGGCATCCCCGGCGACCTGGAGACCCCCGAACAGTATATCCCTGCCACCGGCTACCCCGGCCGCAACTGGGAGGTGTGCATGACCATGAACGATACGTGGGGGTATAAGTCGTGGGATGACAACTGGAAATCGGGCGAAGAGCTGCTGCTGAAGCTCTCGGAGATCGTCTCCAAAGGCGGTAACTTCCTGCTCAACGTAGGACCTACCTCCGAAGGACTGATCCCGGAGGCGAGCATCGAGCGGCTGAAGTATATAGGCAAATGGATGAAGAAGAACAGCGAGGCCATCTACGGCACCTCTGCCAGCCCGTTCCCGTGGCTGCCGTGGGGCCGTGCCACCCGCAAAGGGAATAAGATCTACCTGCATGTATACGACTGGCCACAGGAGGGCTCCCTGAGGGTGCCCCTGCGCAACAAGGTGACGAAAGCATATCTGCTGGCAGAGCCGGAGAAAGAGCTGGAGGTGCAGAACCATGAAGGTAGTGTGGAGATCACCGTGCCGGCACAGGCCCCCGACCCGGTCATCTCCGTCGTCGTTCTTGAATACGAAGGTGCAGAGCCCGACGTGTTGCCGGTGCCTACGGCAGGGAAGACCGCCAAAGCTTCTTCGTCCGATGAGAAAAATCCCGTTGCCAATGTCTTCAACGGGAACCCCAAAGACCACTGGATGCCGGCCGAAGGAGAGACCACCGCATGGGTGGAAGTGGATCTGGGTGAACCAGTGAAGATCGGCCATCTGGCTATCGTGGAGCCGTGGCATCCCTGGAACCACAAAAGCCAGCATATCAAACTGCAGGTGAAGGAAGGAGACCAGTGGAAGACGGTGCTGGAAGAAGATACCAAAGGCACAGGTCATCAGCAGGAGTTCGGACCCGTCACCGGCCAATATTTCCGTCTCGTGATCACCGGACCTGACGGTGAGCGGCCTGTGGTGAACGAGTGGGTGCTGCACAGAGCGATATAAATGTTGATTTATGAATTTTGAATGGTGAATTTTGATCTTTGATTAAAGCGGGTGGAGAGAATTGTTGAAATGAGATATAAATTATTGATCTTCGTTTATATCCTTGCTTCAGGTTGTCTGACCTCCTGCTCGCTGATGAGCGGGGAGATGCAGCTGGAGAGTCCGGACAAGCGGTTGACGGTGGTGGTGAAGGTCTCCGGTGAGGGAGCCCTGCGGTACAGGGTCCTCTATGACGGTGCGGAGGTGATCCTCCCCTCGCGCCTTGCTCTGGTGACCGGCGGAGGGGATACGCTGGGGACCCGTGTCTCCATGTACGGTGTGGAAAAACATTTCGGGCAGGACAGCCGGTGGAAGCCGGTGTACGGTGACCGTTCCCGTTACCGTGACAGGTACAGCAGTGCCGTCATTACCCTGGAGGAGAAAGATGGGTACCACTGGGAAATACAGGTGCGTGCCTATGATGAGGGTATCGCCTTCCGTTATCGTTTGCCGCAAAGGTATGGTGCAGGTGATACGGTCACGATCCTCCGTGAGCTCACCGGTTTTGTTTTTCCCGCCGGGTCGCAGGCGTGGGTGACCTACAGTGCGCAGGGTACATACAGCCGTATCCCTGTGGAGGAGATAAAACGCCCGGCCGAGCGGCCCCTGGTGGTGGAGCTGCCCGGCGACACCACTTTCGTGGCGGTGGGCGAGGCAGCCCTGGTCGACTATGCACGTATGCGGCTCGACCGCGATGAGGAGAGCAGGGGAGTCACAGCCTCACTGGCCGGGGAGGTGAAACTGCCTTATCCGGCTGTGACTCCCTGGCGCATTGTGATGGCGGCCCGCAGCGCCGGGAGACTGGTAGAAAATAATTTTCTGCTGCTCAACCTGAACGAACCCTGTGCCCTGAAGGATGTTTCGTGGATACGGCCCGGCAAGGTGATCCGCGAAGTGACCCTCACCACACGGGGCGGGAAGGCCTGTATCGACTTTGCTGCCAGCCACGGGCTGCAATTCGTCGAGTATGATGCGGGATGGTACGGGCATGAGTATACGGACACCTCCGACGCCACCACCGTGACGGTCGATCCCAAAAGATCGCCCGGGCCGCTCGACCTGCAGGAGGTGATCCGGTACGGCAGAGAGAAAGGGGTGGGCGTCATCCTCTATGTGAACCGCCGTGCCCTGGAGCGCCAGCTCGACACGATCCTTCCTCTGTATGAGTCATGGAGGATCAGGGGTGTGAAATATGGTTTTGTGCGGGTGGGGCCGCAGCCGTGGACAGCCTGGCTGCATGAGGCGGTGCGGAAAGCGGCCGCCCACCACCTGATGGAGGATGTGCATGATGAGTACCGCCCCACAGGCTATCAGCGTACTTATCCCAACTTTATGACCTGCGAGGGGGTCCGCGGCGACGAAGAAGCCCCGGACAATCACCACACCCTCATCACCATGTTCACACGCACCATCGCCGGGCCGGCAGATAATACGGTCTGTTATTTTACCGAAAGGGTGACAGGGAAGATGCGCTCCTCCCATGCCAGCCAGCTGGCCAAAACCGTCTGCATCTACAGTCCCTGGCAGTTCCTCTTCTGGTACGACCGGCCCGCCGCCTCCAGGGGGGCAGGGGACGACAACCTGCCGCAGAACGGTGTGATCAGCGAGGTGCCCGAACTCTCCTTCTTTAAGCATGTGCCAACGGTCTGGGATGAGACACACGTTGTGGAGGGGAAAATAGGTGAATATGGCACCATCGCACGCCGCAGCGGAAAAGAGTGGTATGTAGGTTCTATCAATGGTGAGAAAGCCCATCTGCTTACCTTGCCCCTGGATTTCCTGCCCGAAGACAGGCACTACTGGGCCGTTATTTACTCAGACGACCTGCAGACAAAGACACGTACACATGTGAAAGTCGAAGTGAAACCGGTAATGGCTGAAAAAACACTCTCTTTCTCCCTTGCTCCCAACACCGGACTGGCAATACGGTTTGTGCCGGAAGGCGGACAAATAAACTGATATGAAAAAATACTGGACGATGAGAAAAGGCTGGAAAAGATCTCTGTACACAGGATTATTGATAATGTCCCTGTCATCCTCTT